>JAOZRX010000017.1 GCA_029939945.1 Candidatus Izemoplasma sp.
TAATCATGGAGATTGTTAGTTATGTATTTATGATAATCGGTGGATTATTTTACCTTTTAGGAGGATTGGGTATTTTAAGAATGCCTGACACATTTGATAGAATTCAAGCAGGAACCAAAGCTACTACACTTGGTGCTTTTGCATTATTAATTGGAATCGGAATTAATAACCCTCACTGGATTCATTTAATATTTCTAATTATTGTCTTTATTGTAATTTCAAATCCAATAGGATCTAGTGCTCTTGCAAAAGCGACATATAAAAGTTGTGTATTGCCTGATAATTTAGTTCAAGATGATTTAGAAGAATTACTTGGAGGTGACGATAATGGACCTAATTAATATAATAGAAATTATTGTCTCAATTTTACTTGTAGTTATGGCTTTTTTAGCAATTAATTCAAAATCATTAATTAAATCTGTTATGTATTTATCTTCGTTAAGTATGTTAGCTGTTGTTGGTTTTGTAATAATGAAAGCTCCTGATGTTGCTGGAACAGAAGCTGTTATTGGAAGTGGATTAGTAACAAGCTTATTTGTCTTTACGTTACTTGCAGTTAGAAAGGTAGGTAAAGAACAATGAAAAACTTTTTAGCATTATTATTGACTTTATTTCTAGGATATATGATTATCGCATCTCTTAGTAATAATGAAGCTTTTCCAAAATATGGAGAAGCAGATGTATCATCTAGAGTTAGTCAAAGATATATCGACAGAAATGTAACTGAAAATCCTGGTGAAGTATTATATGGAGAAGCCACTAATTTAGAAAGTGGATCTGCAAATACAATAGCAGCGATTGTTACTGATTATCGTAGTTTTGATACATTGGGAGAAGTTACAGTATTGACTGTTAGCGCACTGGGTGTTGCTTTACTTCTTGGGGGAGCTAAACAAAGTCGAATAGAACTTAATTTTAAACCAAACTTCATGTTAAGGGTTGGATCAAGAGCTTTATTTGGAATCATTTTGATGACAGGGATGTACATCAGTATTCATGGTCATTTAACTCCTGGTGGAGGGTTCCCTGGTGGATCAATGATTGCATCATCTTTGCTATTATTATACTTAGCAGATGATGAGTTTAGAGCAAATATAAAAGGAGTAAAAGTAATTCAAAGTGTAGCAGGAAGTGCTTACGTTATTGCTGGATTACTTGGATTATTTATTGGGACATATTTTTTAGAGAACCTACTTGATACTGCAGTGCTTGGTGATTTATTTAGTGCTGGAATGATTCCAATTATTTATGTGTTAATTGGATTTAAAGTTGGTAGTGAAATCTCCCGTATTATTGATAATTTCCTTACAGAGGAGAGTGTTTAATATGTTGCAATATGTTGCTATAGTGTTGATTATGTTAGGCCTTTATGGTCTTTTAACACAAAGAAATATCATAAAAATAATTGTATCGTTAAATATTCTTGAAATTGGAGTTAACTTATTTATTGTAAGTGTTGGATTTGTTGATGGCGGACTTGCACCAATCTTTACAAGTACCTATAACTCAAGTGTTGATTTTTCATTTGTTGACCCTCTTCCTCAAGCTTTAGTACTTACTGCAATTGTAATTGGTGTAGGAACAACGGCTCTTGGACTTGCATTAGCCAAAAATATATATCAAAAGTATGGTACTTTTGAAATAGATGAAATGGGGGAAGAATAAGATGAGTGCGATATTATTAATCGTTGTACCTTTACTAGCTGCATTTATTTCGATATTATTTAAAAAAGCTTCTCCATATATCTTATTAATAGTTTCTTTCGCAAGTGTAATTGTTCTTGGTTATATTGAGTTAGAAGTAATTACAATTGGTGGATTTGCATCACCTTACGGAATTAATTTAGTCTTTGATCAATATAGTTTAATTGGACTATATATTGTTAATACTTTATTCTTCTTAGTTGTTGCAATCAATTGTGTTAAATTCAAAGAAATGAGCACAATCTTATTAATTGCACTTGCTGGATTGAATGGATTGTTATTAACTGGTGACTTATTCAACTTGTTTGTGTTCATTGAAATTAGTGGTATTGCTGCTTACTTAATAACAGCTACAAACAAGAATCCACTTGCTACATTTAATTATTTAGTAGCTGGTACTGTTGGAAGTAGTTTATATTTAGTTGGATTAATTATCCTTTATGCAATGTTTGGAACATTAAATATGGCTGATATGGCAAACGAAATTGCAGTTTCAGGAGTAGATGCATCTTTAGTTGCATTCCCATTCTTGTTGATGTTTATTGGCCTTGGTGTTGAAGCGAAGTTATTACCATTTAATAGTTGGGTTAAAGGAATTTTAGCTTCATCTAATAAATTAACTGGTCCAATAATTGCTTCAGTTTATGCTGCTACAATTGGATTTGTAGTTGGTCGTTTATTAACAAGTGTCTTTGTATTTAGTGATACATTAGGATTAGTTATAACTATTATCTTATTAGCATCTATCATTGCTGGTGAAGCAATGGCTTTCTCAAGTAATAAAGTTAGAGAAATATTATTATTCTCAAGTATTGCTCAAGCAGGACTTGTAGTTTTAGTATTCCTTCAAGGATTTATTGGTTGGGGAGTATTCTTAGTTGTTGCTAATGCTGCTGGTAAATTTATCTTGTTTACTGTAACGAATCATGCAAGTGATGAGCTTGGAACTGATGAGGTTAATGATTTAAAAGGTTTATTTGTTAATAATAAAATAGTTGGGTTAGCATTTACTGTTGCTAGTTTAAGTGCAATTGGATTACCTGTATTCTTAGGATTTGTTGTTAAAATGAATATCTTAGGTGATTTATTTGCTGAAGGTAATTTGTTTATTCCTGCTGTTATCTTAATTACTAGTGTAGTAGAAGGTATTTACTTCGTTAGATTGTTAATTAAATTATGGTATAAAGAACATGACTTACCAGTTGTTCAATATGATTTTATCATTAAATATGTTGTTGTAATTCTTGCAATATTAATAATGGTATTTGGAGTTTACACAGCACCTATTGAAACAGAAGCTAATGATTTAGATCTGATTAGTTTTGTTGAAGGGGGGAACCTATAATGGCTAGCATTGAATTAATTATTGTCTTTACTGCGCTTGCAGGAGTCCTTTCTTATTTTGTAGGTCGATTAAATAAAGTTGCAGGTAGTGTTGTTACTATATTAGCTAGTATGTTTGTCTTCGTAAGTGTTGCTTACTTTGGATATAACAACGAACTAATACATAGTACTGAGTTTCTACCATATGTAACATTTAGTGTTACTTATTTAGGACTATTCTTTGCAATTTTAGTTACATTTATCTTTGCAATGGTATCGTTCTTTAATCCGTTCTTTGTTGAGAAATATAAATATCCAGCATTATACTCAATGCTATACTTACTAAGTTTAGCTGGAGTACTTGGAGTATTCTTTACAAATAACTTTATGTCTTTATTCTTCTTCTTTGAATTTGTAGTATGGACAAGTTTATTCTTGATTCCAATGGGAAGAAGTAAAAGAGCTGCATCTTCTTACTATGCATTTAGTACAGTCGGAAGTTTTGCATTATTGTTCGCTATATTTATTATGAGAGAAGCATCAGGAACATTTAATATTGTTAGTTCAATGGCAAGTGTTAATGGAACTGAAGCAGCAATTGTAAGTGCTTTATTAGCTGTTGCAGCTTTTGCGAAACTTGGAGCATTCCCGCTCAATGTTTGGCTTCCTCGTGTTTTAGGAAATTCACCAGATGCAATTAGCGCAGTATTTAGTGGTGGGCTTGAAAAGTTAGGTGCCTTTGTTGCAGTGCTTGCTTTAGTGAAATTAGCTCCGTTTGGATACGTAGTTGATGCTACTGGACTTGCAGCAAGTCAATACGTTATTGCAGCACTTGGTGCTTTAACAATAGTATTCGGTACTTTAATGGCTATTAGACAAGATGATGCTAAGAAGTTACTTGCTTATTCATCCATGAGTAATGGGGGATATATCTTAGTAGCATTAACAATCGCAAGTAGTGCTAGTGTATCAGGTGGTCTTTACCATGTTGTTGCACATGCTCTTGCAAGTACAGCTGCCTTTTTAGCAATTGGTGCAGTATCAAGAATTACAGGTACAACTAAGATGAGTGAACTTGGTGGAATGATACATAAGATGCCTGTTACTTATTTGGTTTACTTAATAGCTATTATCTCAATGGCAGGTATTCCTCCAATGGGTGGATTTATTAGTAAATGGCTTATTTTCCAAGCTGTTATTGATAAAGGAATGATTTTAGTAGCTGTTGCGGTATTCTTTGGTAGTATTGGTTCGTTCTTGTATGTATTTAGACCGCTTGCTGCTTTGTTCTTAGGGCAAGAATTACCACAACATCGTGAAGTATCAAAAGAAGCTCCATTCTTCATGTTAGTACCAATGGTAATCTTAAGTGGGTTAATTATTTATACAGGTGTTCTTCCTAATTTCTTCTTAGGATTTATAAATAATGTCTTAACAGAGGTAGGAGTTACTCCTTTAGTAATAGGTAGCTATACAGTTACTGGGACTAATGGTGTATTACAACCTGCATTGATTGCTTCAGTATTTGGTGTTGGTGTGTTAATAGCATTCATTATCTTTATTGTACTTAAGAAATCACGTAAAGTAGGATTAATGGATACTTATACTGCAGGTAACTTCATATATACAGAAGAGTTAATGCATTATAGTCTTGATTTTTATGCTCCACTAGAAAGACTATATGAAAAATATATTAATATAACAAAAGATTTCTATAAGAGACTCGAAAACAAAGTTGTTGATTTAGGTCGATTGATGAAGTATTACTTCTTCACTAATAAACCTGAAATAATGGTGTTATGGATAATTATAATTATGGGAATCATATTGTGGGGTGACATACTATGATTACTAATATATTATTTGGTGTAGGTGTTGCGTTCTTTGGATTTGTACTTCAAACTTCTATTGCTGGTGTTAATAGAAAAGTTGTTGGTCGTGTTCAAAAGCGTTATGGACCTAAATGGTACCAAGAATTTTTAGATATCTTTAAACTGTTAAGTAAAAGAAGTGTTACTCATGGTTGGATTTTTGACTTTGGAGTAATAATGGCACTTGGTGGAATTATCGGTACAGCTATGTTTATGCCAATCACAAGTGATTTAGTAGCATTTGCTGATTTCGATAACTTCTTCATCTTTGTTTACTTAATCGCTGTTGGAATGTTAGGTATGGCTATGAGTGCTAGTGGTAGTGGTAATCCACTTGCTAGTATTGGTGTAATGCGTGCTTTAACTACAATGCTTGCTTATGAAGTTCCGTTTATGATTGTTGTTTTAACAATTATTAAATTAACTGGTACAAGTAGTGTTACTGGAATTGCCGAATTCCAACAACTTGCATCAAACAATTGGTTTATGATTGCTTTACCACTTGGTGGTATTGTTGGTGTTATGAGTTTGATGGGAATGATTGGTAAAAAACCATTTGAAACTTATATAGCTCCTGCGGAAATCGCATCAGGACCAATGGTAGAATATGGTGGAAAACAACTAGGTATGTTATTCATCATGCATGAAATTACTGTCTTTATTGAAGTAAGTTTATTTGTTCATCTGTTCCTTGGAGGAGCAGAAAATGTCGTACTATTTATCGTTAAATACTTTTTAGTATATACAACACTTAATATTATATCTAGTGTTTATGGACGATTCAAAATAGATCAAGTAGTATTATTCTTTTATAAATGGCCAATTCTTATGGCCATATCACAAGCGTTTGTCGCAATTTATTTAGGGTGGGTGATTTAAATGTTATCAACTAAATTTACTAAGTTAAGCAAAGAAGAAGTAGATCGTAAATGGTGGGAAATAGGAGACTTTTTCCGTCGTAACTCACTTTGGATGTTAATGTATTGTACAGGATGTTGTGCTATTGAGTTACCACCAGCAATGACATCAGCATACGATATGGAAAGACTAGGTATGGGGCCAATGGCTACACCTCGTCAAGCAGATGTATTGCTTGTAACTGGATATTTATCTTTAAAAACTCTTCGTCGTTTGATTTACACATATGAACAAATGAGTGAACCAAAATACGTTGTAGGAATTGGAAGTTGTACTATAAATGGTGGAATTTATCATGATTCACATGCAGTGATAAATCAGTTAAATCGTTATGTACCTGTTGATGTTTATGTAGCTGGATGTATGCCAAATACAGAAGCTGTAATGAACGGGTTTGTTGATTTAATGGGTCTAATAAAAACTAAAAAAGCTAATGGTTGGAAAGATTATCATGCAAGAAATGAATGGTATATGGCAAATCAAAAAGCTGCTCTTGGGGAGGTAAAAGTCCATGACGAATTCCATGAGTAATGTAAAAATGGTTTCAGAAATTATTGAAAATAGTTATAAAGTACTAAAAAAGGAAGTAATCAGTCAATATCAAGTAAGTTTTGAAGTTAATAAAGATGATGTACATAGTATTTTAACTTTACTTAAAACAAGTGGTTGGATTCAATTGTCTTATTTATCAGCAATTGACTGGCCAGAAGAAAATGAATTTGAGCTTGTTTATATTGTCTTTAACTGGGACAAAGCAGTTCACATTCAAATTAGAACAAGATTAAATCGCGAAAATCCTGTGATGAATTCAATATTACCGATATTCCCAGGATGTAAATATTATGAAAGAGAAACACACGAGTTCTTTGGAATAAAATTCCCGGGAAATCCAGGTCATGAAAAACAATTAATTTTAGAAGAATGGGATGATATTCCTCCTTTAAGAAAAGATTTTGATCCTCGTGCTTATTCTGATAGAAAATTTGTTAAGCGTGAATATTCAAATGACTTTGTTAATTTGAATGGTGAAAAAAGCAAACAAATTGCAAGAGAAGAACGTAAAGAAAAAATTATTAAAGTTCGTAAAGGAGGCAGAAAATAATGAAAGAGATGAAATTATTTTTAGGACCTCAACATCCTGGCATGCATGGTAATGCATCAGTCCATATGTATGTCGATGGAGATATTATCAAAAGAGCATTTTTACTTCCAGGAATGTTACACCGTGGATTTGAAAAAGGAATGGAACGTCATTCTTGGATTAATAATATAAGTTTAATTCCAAGAGTTTGTGTTGTAGAACCTGACATCAATGAAATGGCATTTGCAATGGGAGCAGAAACTTTAGCTGGTATTACAGTACCTGAAAGAGCTCATTATATTAGAATGATCATTTTAGAATTAGCTAGATTAAGTATCCATTTAATGTCATATGGTGGGCTAGGTAGTCCAACAGGACTTTATACATTAATGTATCATGCTCATACAGACAGAAATACGATTCTTAATATTTTTGAAAAGATTACAGGACACCGTGTATATCATCAATATATTATTCCAGGTGGCGTAAGAAAAGATTTACCTATTGGAATAGAAGAAGATATTCATGCTTTCTTAGATGATTTAGAAAACAGATATGAAGAATATCGTGATTTAGGAATTAATAATCCAACAGTATTAGCTCGTATTACAGATACTATTCCACTTCCTGCAGAAGTAGTATGGGAACTTGGAGTTACAGGTATTGGAATGAGAAGTGCTGTTAATAAACCATATGACTTACGTAAAGTAATGCCATATGCAAGATATGATAAGATTGATTTTGAAGTTCCAGTTGCTGATTATAGTGACGCTAAAAGTAGAGTTGACTGTAAACTTCAAGAAGTTATTCAATCAATTAGTATTATTCGTCAGTGTTTAAAATTAATACCTGAAGGTGATGTTAGAGTTCCTCTAGGTAGAGGACAATCAATGAGATGGACTATTCCTAAGGGACATGTTTATTCAGTTGTTGAATCAAGTCGTGGTGAATTTGGTTATTTTATGGTTTCAAATGGTGGAGTTAACCCTTATAGAGTTGGGGTTAGAGGAGCAAGCTATCCGCAAGGATTACTTGGTATCGAAAAATATTTACCAGGAACTCGTCTAGATGATGCTGCCTTATGGGTAGACACAATGGGCGTATGTTCTCCTGAGATTGACAGATAGGAGTGAATTTATGAAAAAAAGATATAGTATGTTCACGCCATGGCGTCATTTTAAATATTTATTTAAAAAACCACTAACAATTCCATTTAAAGATATATTCACTAAGAAAAACGCTGACTATTTAAACAAAAATTCAATTATTAAATCTAAAAAAAGAGTCGAAGAAAGTAGCCCGCGTGAAGCTGCAGATAATTTAAGAGGTTTTCATACAAATGATTGGGAAGAATGTATTGGTTGTGGTACCTGTATGGATATTTGTCCTACAGAAGCAATCACTATGGCTGAAAGATTAGATGTAGAAGATGTGTCTGGTGCATTACAACAAAGACCTATTATTGATTATGGTAGATGTTGTTTTTGCGCACTATGCGTGGATACTTGTACAACTGGTTCATTAAAAATGAGTAAAGAATACATCTATACTCATGAAAATCCTGATAATTTCTTACTAATGCCTGAAAAATTATGGCAAGGACATGTTGTAAAAGAAGGATGGGTAAAAGATGAAAATAGTGATTTACTAGATCTTGAACGTGTTCATATGGAACATGAAGACCCTGAAGAAAGAAAATCTTCTTTCGTTGAGATAGTAAGAGGATACAGTAAAGAATACGCAAAACAAGAAGCTGCACGTTGTGTTGAGTGTGGAGTTTGTACAGCAAGTTGTCCAGTTCAAATGCATATTCCTGCTTATATTAAAGCAATTTGGGAAGATGATATTGAAGGCGGATTGCGTCAAATTTATGAAACAAATCCTCTACCTGGAGTTTGTGGTCGTGTGTGTACTCATAACTGTGAAACATCTTGTTCTATCGCAGTTAGAGGAGAAGCAATCGCAATTCGCTGGTTAAAACGTTACATTATTGATAGTGCTCCAGATGATATTTATAAAAAATCTATTATGGAACCCATCAGTGAAGTAATTGATGCTAAAGTTGCAATTGTAGGGTCAGGTCCAGCTGGACTTGGTGCTGCTTACTACTTAAGAGTCATGGGTTATAAAGTTGATGTATATGAAGAAAAACCACTTACTGGTGGAGTAATGAGATATGGTATTCCAGCTTATCGTTTACCAGATAGTGCAATTGATAAAGATATCGACTTTATTGAATCTATTGGAGTCAAAATGATTACTAACACACGTGTTGGTAGAGATATCTCAATGGATCAATTAGAAAAGGATTACGACGCAGTATTCCTTGGAACTGGATTCTTTAAACCTAGAGATCTTCCTATTCCAGGAGCTGATCATAAAGACGTAATCGGAGCAATGGATTTCTTGCCTAAAGTTAGAGACTATGAAAGAGGAGTATTGAAACTTGAAGATATTGACGTAGCAAAAAGTATAGTTGTTATCGGTGGTGGAGATGTTGCATTTGACGTAGCTAGAAGCGCAACAAGACTTCAAATGTTAAAATATGGAAAAACTAATGTTAAGCTTACTTCACTTGAGGACCAAGATGTTCTTCCATGTTCTGAAGATGAATTAATCGAAGGAGCGGAAGAAGGAATTGAATTCTTCTGTGGAAATGGACCTCAAGAAATATTACTTAAAAAAGGAAAGGTTACAGGATTAAGATTATGGAAATGTTTATGCATTTTTGATGAAGAAGGAAGATTTAACCCTGAATTTGATAAAGAATGTGAACAAGTGATTGAAGGACAACAAGTATATATCGCAATTGGACAATCACCTGATTATGAGTATCTTCCTAAATCATTAAGTGAAAAGCTTACTTTTGAAAGAGGAAAAATTAAAGCTAGTAATCTTGGACAAGTAGAAGGTCTTCCTTGGTTATATGTTGGTGGAGATATTTTACGCGGTCCAGACCTAATTAGTGGTGTGGCTGATGGTCACCGTTCAGCTCAAGGAATAGATGATTATCTATTTAATAAAGCTAAGAAAAAAGAAATCTCTAAAACTTTAAAAGAAATGAGATTAGCAGCAAAAGAACAAACACCAGGATTAACATATCGTCAACTTGGTAAAAAGTAATAAAAAATAAAGGACTACAATTTTAAAATTGTAGTCCTTTTAACTTATATTTACTGGAACTTCATAACGACTATGTGGGATTACACTAGTACCTGAGCTATGATTACTACCTGGAGTATCATTACTACCTGGGGTATCATCGTTTCCAGGGTTATCATTATTTCTAGGGTCATCAGAATCATTATCAGTTGTTGGATTAAGCAATAAATATTCAATACGATATAATTCTTTGATGCGTAAATTTTTTAAATCGTCTAATGTATAAGTAGAATCAAGCAAAATAATTCTGTTTATTTTCATTAATTTTGCGACTGTAATTCCATTTTCTTTAGCTGTATCTTTAAGAGTTTTAAGTTCAGCAGGAGTGACATCAAGTCCACTTTCTTTAATAACTCTTACAGCAGCAGTATATCTTTTAACCTCATTTGCGATTTTTCTTTCAAGTTGAGCTTCCACTCTTTCCTTGATTTCCGAATTTTTAGAATCAACACTAATTAAGATAATATTTTCTTCAGATGTATCAACTATAAATCCACGGTTATATGCTTCTTCAATTAAAATTTCTATTGCAGTATCAAGAGATAACCCGCGGAATTTAATATTTCGATTGATAATCTCTTCACCATCACTATTAATTGCAGTTACATTAATAACGTTGTCTTCATCATCTAAAGTAATTTCAATTGAAGGATTAATATCAACAGTAATTGTAGATGCGACAACTGGTATTGCAGATTGTGATGAAAATGCTAAAGTAACTATTAGAACTAATATGAATACAGTGGCAAGTGAGTAAGATAGTTTTTTAAAAGAAAAATAACTACTAAGTGCTTTTTTCTCTTTAACAGGGATTCTAAATTGACTTGAACTTTTAATATTATTTAATATATTTGGAGTTCTTTCATTTAGTGATTCTTTTATTGTAGTCTTAAAATCTCTTTTATCCATTATGCCACCTACTTTCTATATTTGATTTTGTAATTTCTTAATTGCCTTATTATATGCCCAAGTTATTGTACCTAGGGGTTTATTTAACAGTTTTGCTATTTCTCGATGCTTCAAGTCACCTACGATATGTAAAATAACTATCTCCTTTTCTTCACCGGATAAAACTGTGAAGATTTGGTTAATTAATATTTCATTCTCAACAGTACTTGGAGTTGTTCCTAAAATGTATTCATTTTCTGAAATATCAACTAACATTTCCCTTTTTCTTTTGTTGAATTCATTTATTGCTAAGTTTTTAGCGATTGTTACGATCCATGATTTAAAGTGAGCTTTTCTTTTATAAGAGTGAATCTTACTAAGTGCTTTTAAATAAGTATCTTGCATAATATCTTCTGAAAGTTGATAATCCTTTAAAATAATAAATATTGAATAATATACGATATCTTTTGTTAGATAGTAAATATCATCAAATACTTCAATATTTCCATTTTGAAGTTGTGAGACTAAATTATTAATATCTTTTTTCGCCACTTTAAATCACCTCGCTTTCAAAGTAATTTTAACATGGCGAATAGTGTTAGTAAAGATAATAATGTTGTCTAGGCAAGCAAAATACTTGCCTAGACATAGTTTTAATTTATATATTTATTGACCCTGAGATTGTCCTGTTGTATTTTCTTGTCTATCTTCAACACGTTGCTTCCATTCATCAAGTCTTTCTTCCCAAGTTTTTCTTGATTCAAATGATTTTTTAGCTCTGATTTGGTTTACTCTTTCTTCAATTTCTTCATCAGTGAGTTGTGGGTTTTTTGATACATGATCTGTAAGTTTTGCTCTAAATCGTTTCATCAAAACTTCTTTTTTAGCTTGTCTTAATGCTATTTCTTCATCAGTTAATTCAGCCATTATTGCTTGATGTTCCGCTCTAACTATAGCTAATAAATCTTTAACACTCATTACAAGTGCATCATCAAGTAGTAATTCTTCATCAATTGTTTGAGCAAGTAATGCTAATTTTAATTTCCCTGGAGTTACTCCTAACTCTTCAGCTTGAGCAATTAAATCTTCTTGTGTGAATTCTTCTGTAAGAACTTCACCATTGATATAACGCATTGCCATAAAACGCATAACACGATTTCTTACTTTTTCTTTGATTTCCTCAACAAGTTCATCATTATCGTCACCTAATACAGTAATTAATATAGCGTTATCTTCACTATCAACATCAATAAATCCTGCTTCGGTAGCTAGTTCAATAAACAATTCAACTGCTTCTTCAATATTCATGCCAATAAAATCAACATCAACACATAAAATTTCTGCATCTTCATTTGCATAATTAACTGATACAACAATATCGAATTCATCAACGATAAATTCAATTGATGGATTAATATCTATAGATACGTAAACTCCCGCAGCTTCAGTTTCTGCCATATCTGTACATGCTGCTATTCCAAATAACAATGTAACTCCTAATAAAATAGTTCCTAATTTCTTAAACATTATAATTCCTCCTTTTTATTTTCCTTCATAATCTAAACAACTGAAACCTTGGTTTTATTGGTGAAAGTTTTATTTTTTTAAAAAAATGCACAAAATGTGGCGTAAATTGGTGATTATGATAAAATATATATAAGGAGTGATAGTATGAAAGTAATCGCAATCGGTGGTGTTGCTTTATCAATGAGCGCTGTCAGTAAACTTAGAAGACTAGATAAAGATATTGAAATAGTAGTTTATGAACAAGGAACAGTTCTAAGTTACGGAGCTTGTGGAATGCCTTATTATATAAGTGATGAAATAAAAGATCCTGAAAAACTTGTTGCTAGAACAAAAGAACAATTTAAAGATATGAATATTATTGTTCATACAATGCATAAAGTAATAAATGTTTTTGATTATAAAAATGAAGTAGAAGTTTTTGATTTAATATCTAATAGAACTTTTCTTGATAAATACGATTACTTAATTATTGGAAGTGGAGCTAGTGCAATAATACCTCCATGGGAAAATGTTAATTTAGATAATATTTATAAATTAAGTACTTATGAAGATAGTATAGATATAAAGAGTAAGATTGATAGTGGTGAAATTAAAAAAGTAACGGTAGTAGGAGGAGGATTTATTGGAATTGAGATGGTTGAATCCTTCTTAACAAGAGGACTTGAAGTTACTCTTATAGAACTTGATTCTCAGATATTGAGTGGTTTTGACAAAGAAATGACTCTGAAATTAGAAGAACATCTTAGAAGTAAAGGTGTTAAACTAAAACTTGATGAGAGAGTAATAAAGTTTTATGGCGAAAATATAGTCAAAAAAATAATTACTGATAAAGGTGAATATGAAACAGACTTAGTTTTAATAAGTGTTGGAATTAGACCTAATACTGCATTTTTAGATAAGAGTAATGTAATTTTACAAAAAGGTGCTATTGTAGTAAATAAAAAAATGGAAACTAACATTAGTAATATCTATGCTGGAGGAGATTGTAGTATGATCTACAATCTAGCAGTTAAGGAAAATAGATATTTACCAATGGGTAATAATGCAAATAAACAAGGAAGAATTATTGCAGAAAATATTAATGGTGGTAATTTTAATTTTAAAGGAGTACTTGGAACTACCGTTATTAAAGTTATTGATATGGAAGCTGCAAAAACAGGAATTACTGAAAAAGAAGCAATTAAATTAGGAATAGAGCATAGCACAGTTACAATCACAGGTAAAAACCACGCTGGATACTATCCTAACGCACAACCAATTACTGCTAAGGTTATTTTTAATCCAAACACAAAAATTATATTAGGTGCTGAATTAGTCGGTTATAATGATACTGCGTTAAGAATAAATGTTTTTGCTGTAGCTGTTCAAAAAGAAATGACCACTGAAGAATTAGGATTTTTAGATTTAGCTTATGCACCTCCATTTGCAGGTGTTTGGGATGTAATTGCTATTGCAGTAAACAAGGTAAAGTAAAACAGTTCATTGAACTGTTTTTTCTTTATAAAAAGATGATTAATATGTTATACTATTTACGAATAAGTCAGAAGAGGTGATTATATGGATTATCGATTTAAAGTTCAAAACAAAGAAATGGATAAACTTTTTGAGGCAATCTTAAAACTTGAGAATGTTGAAGAGTGTTATCGTTTTTTTGATGATCTTTGTACCATTAATGAACTTGAAGCATTTGGACAAAGACTTACAGTAGCGAAAATGTTGCACCAAAAATCAACTTATCAAGAGATTGAAAAAGAAACAGGAATAAGCGCAGCAACTATTAGTAAAATATCAAAATCATATTCATATGGTCCAAAAGGATACAAGATGATTATTGAAAGACTAAAAAAATAGTATATAAATAATGTTTTTTAAAGGAGTCTAATTATGAAAATAATAACTTTAATGGAGAATGGAACTATTGATAAAAGACTTAAAAATGCTCATGGATTGAGTTTGTATATTGAACACGACGAACATAAAATACTGTTTGATTTAGGTCCAAATAACAATTTTTATTACAATGCTGAAGTGCTAGGAATAGATTTAAGTGAAGTAGATACAGTTATTATTTCTCATGGTCATTTTGATCATGGACGTGGGCTTAAGAAGTTTATGGAGATAAATTCTAAAGCTAAAATATACTTATCAAAGAATGCTTTTAGCAAGCAATATAAAAAGGTTAAATTCATGTATATTCCTATTGGAATCAAAAAACCTAAGAATCTAGATAGATTTGTCTTTATTGAAAAAGATTATAGTTTCTCTCAAGACATGAAAATATTTACTAAAGTAAAATCGTTAAAACAAATAATTGGTGATGATTCATTATTAACTAAAAGTAATGGAAACTATATAATTGATCGATTCGATCATGAAGTGTATTTCTATATTAAAAATAATGATAATCACGTATTATTCTCTGGATGTTCACATAAAGGTATTGAAAATATTGTAGATACTCTTCAAAAAGATGAAAATATTAAGTTTACACATGTTCTTGGAGGGTTTCACATGTCTCATTATAATCCTCAGGATTTAATTCAAACAACTTATTTAGAAAGCTTAGGAGATAAATTAGAAAAAAACAATGTCAAGACATATTATTCATGTCATTGTACCGGAGATAAGGCGTTTAATGCACTAAAACCATATATGAAGAATAAACTCCAGCGAATAAAAACAGGTAGTATTATAGAATTATAAAAAGCGAGAAAACTCGCTTTTTTAAAATAAATATTCTTTTTTACTTATTATGTTGTATAATATATATGCAATGCCAGTATGGTGGAATTGGTAGACACGCTAGACTCAAAATCTGGTGGCTTTACGGCCGTGTCGGTTCGACTCCGACTACTGGTACCAACTTTGTTATTTGTCGAGTAAAAGAATTTCACTTTTATTCGATTTTTTTTGTCAAAATAAGGATCAAAACATTTTGGGTCATATATGACCTTTATCTCTTGAATGATGTTAAAGTATAATGTATTATGGATTAGTTTGCATACACGATAAATATATGATAGTATAAATTATCGGGCAAACTAATGTGAAAACTTAGGACGCAAAAATATGGAGCTTCCTCAAAAATGAGATGCTTGCCGTATTTGCAGTTTTTTGTTAAATATTAGGTCCAATAATGGGCTTTTTTTATTGGACAGAAAGGATTTATGTATGAATGATGTATTCAAAAGACATTTGGTTATAGCTCTTCTTTTAATAGGTCTATTAGTATTAGCTTTATACAATCTTGCTTTCTGTGTAGTTATAGTTAATCTAAGTAATATTCTCATATATTTCTTCTTTTTCCTTTTTGCATTTAATTCAAGAAAATTGTCAATGAAAAGCGGATTTATTATCTTAGCAATTGCATTTTTGTGGACAGGAATATTTGACATTTTACATTTATTTTCACTTGATAATATAAATGTACTAAACTCAGATTCAAATGAATTACATCAATATTGGATTTCGGCAAGAATTATCGAATCAGCTTTTATACTAATAGGGTTTATTTTTTATAAGTATCTGAGAAAAGTTAATGATTTGTATATTATTGCAGTTATTTCAATAACTTTAATTCTTTTTATAATATTCTCTAATATTTTACCACCTTTATATTTTGAAGGATCTCATACTGTGTTATTTTATGTTTTTGATATCACTGTATTACTATCTTTTCTTATCATAATCATATTTATAAAGAGTAATAAAGAATTATTTCCAGATCATACTGTTATTGCAGTTGCAATGAGTCTAAAATTGATAAGTGAATTTCTTTATTTGCTTACTCATGGAATAGAAGGATACATAATACTCGCGCCTCAGTTAGTTAGATTAGGTGCTAATTATATACTCTTAACAAAAATTGTAATTGACTCAGTAAGGAATCCATTCAAAAGTGTTTTTAAAGTATTTGAAACAAGAGAGGAAAAACTTATTCATCTATCTAAAACTGATCAACTAACAGGCGTGCAAAACCATACTGCGATTCTAAATAGTCTAGAAAAATGTATAGATAAACAAAGAGAAGATAAAAAGAAGTCCATAAAGGATATTGCAATAATGATGCTCGATATTAACAAATTTAAAGCTATAAATGATACGTTTGGTCATCAAAAAGGTGATGAAATTCTCATAATTGTTTCATCTACTTTATATAACTCAATAGGTAGTAATGACGAAATTGGAAGATATGGTGGCGATGAGTTTCTAATTGTTCTTAAAGATGGAAGTGATTCATACATTGATGAAACTATTATGATAATTAATGACAACATCGGTTGTTTGTCAAAAGATATAAATATGGAAATTACTCTAAGTATTGGAATATCGGTTTCAGAAAACGAAATTTCAGCAAGTGAGTTAATTAAGCGTGCAGATTTAAAGATGTACGAAGCAAAAAAACATCTTTCAAAAAACTATATTAAATGGTCGAAAAGAGATTAGTACTATAGAATATTTATTTTTCATATAAACAGTAATCTATGTTATAATCTATCTATATTTAACATTATTTTCATTTTAGGAAATATAGGAGTAATTGTTGAAACTTACCCAATAATAGCCAGGGAAATTTAAAGATTACCCTTAGAAGAGGTGCATTATGCAAAGTAAAGATTACCATGAAATACTATCTTATATGTATGAAGGAGTTTATGTTGTTGATAAACAACGTAAAATTATTTTTTGGAATTCAGGTAGTGAACAAATTACGGGATATAAGCAAGAAGAAGTTTTAAATAGACATTGTCATGATAATATATTACAACATGTAACAGAAGATGGAACAGAGTTATGCTTTGGAGGATGTCCACTTCACCATACCTTAGCAACTGGAGAAGTAATGGAAGCTGAAGTGTTTTTGCATCATAAAGAAGGTCATCGTGTTCCAGTTACTGTCAAAGCTATACCAGTTTACGATGAAGAGAAAAATATTGTTGCTGCTATTGAAGTATTTACTGATTCTCGATATAAAAAGACAACTTATGAAGAAAATAGAAAATTAAAAGAGATGTTAACAATTGATGATTTAACTGGAATTGCAAATAGAAGATATCTTGATTTTTATCTTTCAAATATAAGAATAGAAAATGAAGAATTTGATGTGCCATTCGGAATACTATTCTTTGATATTGATTTTTTTAAAAAAGTAAATGATACTCATGGGCATATTATTGGAGATGAAATACTAAAATTAGTATCAAAAACTGTGCAGGCAAGTTTAAGAAACGATGATAAAATAGGAAGATGGGGCGGTGAAGAGTTTATTGCAGTTATTAAAGTTGATAATAATGAAGAACTATTAAGAATTGCAGAAAAACTTAAATTACTAGTTTCTCAATCATTTTATGAGATGGAAGATAAATCAAAATTAAGTGTCACAGTTTCTATTGGAGGAACACTGTTTGAAAAAGGTGAGACCATAGAAGAATTAATTGCAAGAGCAGATGCTAATATGTATAACTCGAAGGATTCTGGAAGAAATAAAGTAACAATTAAATAGGCTAAAACTTAGCCTATTTTTTTATTGATAATGACATAGAAGGTTTAATATGATACAATCGTAAATGGTAGTAATCAAAATTAAATCTACGAGGAGTGTTATCATGAAAATAATGGCTGTAAATGCTGGTAGTTCATCTTTAAAATTTCAATTACTTGAAATGCCATCTGAAAAAGTATTAATTAGTGGAATAGTTGAAAGAATAGGAATGGAAAACTCAGCTATCAAAATTAAGACTAATGGTAAAAAAATTGAGGAATTAGTAAGTGTTAAAGATCATAGTGTAGGAGTTCAATTAGTTTTAGAGAAACTTATCGAACTAAAAGTTGTTTCTACAATTAAAGAGATTGAAGGAGTAGGACATAGAGTAGTGCACGGTGGAGAAATGTTTAGTGACTCAGTTGTAATTACTGATGAAGTTATTAAAGCAATCGAGGATGTTAGTGATTTAGCTCCTTTACATAATCCAGCCAATTTAACTGGTATAAAAGCAGTTCAAAGTGCTTTGCCTCATATTCAAGGAGTTGCAGTATTCGATACAGCATTTCATCAAACAATGAAAGAAGAAGAATACTTATACGGTGTACCATATGATTGGTATGAAAAATACGGTGTTAGAAAATATGGATTCCATGGTACTTCTCATAAATACGTAAGCTTAAAAGTAGCAGAAATAATGGGCAAAAAACCTGAAGATATAAATGTAATTGTTCTCCATCTGGGTAACGGAGCTAGTTTATGTGCTGTAAAAGGCGGAGTTAGTGTAGACACTTCAATGGGATTCACTCCACTAGCTGGTATTTTAATGGGAACAAGAAGTGGAGATATTGATCCAGCAATAGTTGAATTCATTTCTGAAAAAGAAAATAAAACTGTTAAAGAAGTAGTTTCTGATTTAAATAAAAAATCAGGATATATTGGAATTAGTAGAATTTCAAGTGATTCAAGAGATTTATGGACAGCAGCTCACGCTGGGGATAAACAAAGTTTATTAGCAGTGAAAAAACAAGTTAAAATGATTTGTGATTATATAGCTGCGTACTATGTTACAATGGGCTCAGTAGATGCAATATGCTTTACAGCTGGTGTTGGTGAAAATGCTATATTCACAAGACAACTAATAGCTAAAAGATTGGCACCACTAGGTGTTAAGATAGATGAAGAAAGAAATTTCGTAAGAGGAATAGAAAGATTAATATCAACTGATGACTCAAAAATCAAATTGTACTTGCTTCCTACCAATGAAGAAGTTATGATTGCGAGAGACACTTTAAGATTATCAAAATAAGCAGGAATTCATTCTTGCTTTTTTTTACATTTTTTTGGTGGTATAATAGTAACAAGTAAGATTTTAGGAGCGAGATTATGGACATTGTAATTAGTGAAAAAATAGCAAATATAGTAGATTCTTTTAATGTCGGTGTAATAGAGTTTGATGCTGAAGTATATGAAGAGAAGAAAATTGATAAATATATTGAGCAAATTGAGTCTGAAATCAAGAATAATATAGATATTCTTGACGTGGTTAATCTAGATATTATTAAGAATGGAAGAAATGCATATAAAAAATTCGGTAAAGATCCAAGTCGTTATAGATTAGCAGTAGAATCCCTTTATAGAAGATTATCAAAGGGTAATAGATTGTATAGAATTAATAATGTTGTAGACCTTGGAAATTTGATTTCACTGAAATCTAGAAGGTCAGTAGCTGTTCTAGATTACGATAAAATTGAAGGAAATATTCTTATAAGATTGGGACTTGAGTCAGATATTTTTCGTGGTATTGGGAGAGGTAAAATAAACATTAAAGACATCCCGGTTTATGTTGATAATATTGGTCCTTTTGGTTCAACAACAAGTGATACTGAAAGAACAATGATATCTGCTGATACTTCAAAGATCTTGTTATTTATAATATCATTCAATGGGGAAAACAATTTACTTGAAGAATTAGAATATACCAAGGATCTATATGAGAAATTTGCAAAAGGTAAAAACTTTAAGACTTATATAATATAAAACTCATTTCAAATGAAATGAGTTTTATATTTCTTTATACTGGATTATTCCTTTCATTGCCTGTATGAAGTCTAATTCAGCTTTCTTCCGCCATTTCTTACTACTTGGTAAGAATTGCTCTTTGATTAATTTAAGTGAGAATTCTTTAAATTTTGGTGTTTGCTCTTCAAAGTAAGTATTATTTTCAAAAACTAAAGCTTTGAGGCTAGAAATTGAGTTTGTAATAGATTCCCCTAAAGTACCAAATTCAAAGCAAGTTGCATATAATTTACATTTTTCCCTATTTATTTTGTGAGAATCATACGTTATTTCTAACATATCTCCCTCTACTTCATAAAACTCTTCAGCATTTAGCCCTAAAATAAGGGGATAGTTAATTTCTTTAATCATATCTTTTGTTGATGTTTTTTCGTGCTTAGAGTTTACGATACTCATTTGATATCTTGGTCCATATCCAGTGTGTAGGTCTATCCATACAACATTATTAACGTCTTTGAATACTTTATCTAGTTCTGAAAGTATAAATTTAGTAGTATTTTGAAATTCTACACCTGAATAACATATTCCCTCTTTAAGAATCTTTTGACCTAATAATGTCGCCTCTTTTAAATGGGAAGTCCCATATTTAATTACTAACTTTGATAGTTCCTTATAGAAGCTTATATTAGCCGTTTTAATACCTTTATATATTCTTGGAGTAAAAAAATCTGTGATCTTCTCAAAACCATTATTCTCACTTTGAAAATTATTTTTTGAGAAATTTCTATTTAAATCAACATTGGTTTCATTTGTTCTGCGGAAATTTTTAATTCCATATGGATTTAATCCATGATATATAAGAATTTCAGTATCTTCTTTCAATGTTGCTATTAACTCTTTAAAAAAAGTTTTTAAACAAGCATGTCCTACATATCCTTCGATTCCATGTAGACCAGTGCTTAATATTAAACGGTTATTAGCTCTTTTTTTACTTTTTATTGTTATTATATCAATCGATAGGTCATCAATAATAGGATATTTCTTTGTTAAGACGTGATATCCTAGCTCTTTTAAGGATGTTGTCTCTCTTGCTAAATCATTTTTCATTTCTTCATAATTTTCAGCATAAGTAAACATATTTCGCCTCCTCATGACTAAATTATAACATTTCTGTATATAAATTTTGCATATTTTCAAAAAAACAGTACTTTTTTTTGTTTTTTGACCATAAATGGTATAAAATATATATGACTAGGGGTGGTTATATGTCTAAGACTGAATTACTATTACAAAAATTACTTAATATTTCGTTATTTGTAACAATTGTTTCTTTTGTTCTTTTAGTTATAGATCTCTTGTTTGCTATGACACAAGATGCAATTGACTGTGGTACAAGTAGTTTTTTATGTACTGTCTCTAATGAACATATATTTTTTAAATCAACTTTATGGACATTATTTATAATAATGGCTGTCTTTTTAATTGCAGCTAGAGTATTTTATACAATACTTCAAAGAGAGTCTAAATTAGTTGACGTAAATGAATATCGAGATAGATTAGTTAAAAAAGAGGAAATGTCTTTCTCTCAAACTAAAATATATAGCGATATTATTAAAACAAAAAAATCGAGATATTCTGAAATGTTCTTAAATAGCGAAGAAGAGGATGAAGTTATACTTGATGACGATCTTTCAGCCGACGATTCAACAAATCTTAAAGACACAATTAAAGATATCAAATTACCATTCTTCGCAAGAAAGAAACTTGAAGAATCAATGAAAAAAGACGAAATAAGTAGAGAAGATGACAGTGAAGAAGAGGATGAAGTACTTGATGACTATACATACTCATTAAAACCAACATTCTTGGAAAGACTTAAAAATATAAACTGGTTATTCTGGAAAAAAGAAAAATTAGATGAAGATGGAAATGTAATAGAGAAGGAAAAAGGACCTAAGACTCCATTTAAGGAAAAAATTAGAAATATAAACTGGTTATTCTGGAAAAAAGAAGAATTAGACGAAGATGGAAATGTAATTGAGAAAATAAAAGATGATAAAGATAAACCTACTTTCATAGAAAAACTTAAAAGTATTAATTGGCTATTTTGGAAAAAGGAAAAGTTTGATGAAGATGGAAATGCTATTAAAAAGAAAAAAGGACCTAAAATACCTTTCTTTGAAAAGGTCAAAAGTATTAATTGGCTATTTTGGAAGAAAGAAAAAACAGAAAAACAACAGGAAATTGATGATAAATTTATCGATGAAGAAGAAATTGATAAAGAAACAAGAAAGTCAGTAGTTAAGTCAAGTTCTAAGGACGACCAAATAAAAGGAATATCTAAAGTTGAGGATAAGACAGAGAAGATAGACAAGTCAACAGATAAGAAAGTACTTCAGAGCCGTCTACACAAAGGTAATCTTGTTGCTGCTGATTCAAAACCAGAATCTATCAAAGAAGAAATAACTGTTAAAGTTAAAAAAACAATTATAAAAAAAGAACATAAACCAGCAATTGAAGAACAAAAATCAAAAGCAAAAGCAAAAGCAAAAGATAAAACACCTGAAAAGATTAAAGAGAAACAACATAAAGTTGAAGTTAAAGAATTAACTCCAGAACTATTGGTTAAAGAAGAAAAAGTTGAAGTTAAGGAAGTAGCTCCAATTGTTACAACAAAGATTGAAGAAAAAGAGGAGGGAAACCCAACTAAAAAAGTGGAAACTCCTAAGCCTAAAAAAGCGAAAGTTATTGTACAAACTAAAACGAAAGTAGATATTATTAATCAAATATTTGAAGACAGTGGTTTAAGTAAGAATAAGAGTAATAAATTCTTAGGTACATTTAGTAAGGTTATAACTGAAGAACTTTCGAAAAATGGTGAAGTTGATTTAACTGGAATAGGAACTATCATCACAATACTAATGCCGGCTAAAGAAGCCGTTAATCCTCAAACGAAACAAAAGATAACTGTGCCTGCACATCATCAAGTAAGATTCCGCTTTTCAGACGATTTTAAGAATAAATTTATGTAACAAAAAAGGACGAGATTTTCTTGTCCTTTTTTTAAAAAATTAACTTGGAATTTTAAATTAATATGGTATTATTATGTTGTAGAGAGATGGTGATGAAATGCTTTATATTGACACCTTAACTAACAAAGAAAATCACTGTGGATTTTATTTTGGGTTAGAAGAGTATTTAATTAAGGATTATGACTATAATAGTGATATCTTTTTATTGTGGAGTGTAAAGCCCACTGTAATGATTGGAAGACACCAAATTACTAAGTCAGAAATTAATCAAGAATTTATTGATGCCAACAATATTCATGTTGTAAGACGTAATAGTGGTGGAGGAGCAGTTTATACTGATCCTAATTGTCTTCAATTTTCTTTTATTACAAGTAACAAGAGTCATTCAGATATCTTTAGAGGACAAGTAAACAATATTGTTAATGCAATTAAGAGTTTAGGTATTGACGCTGAGTTCACTGGAAGAAATGATATTTTATCTAGAGGACGGAAATTTAGTGGGAATGCTGAATATATTTATAAAGATAGAATGGTTATGCATGGAACAATCTTATTTAAAACAGATTTTTCTAAACTTGTTGGCAGTTTAACACCTGATAAGGCTAAGTTAACTAGCCATGCTATAAATAGTGTTAAAGCAAGAGTTATAAATATTGGCGAGTTACTTGAAATGAATCTTGATGAATTTTATAATTATATTGTAAATCAAATAAGTACTAGCAAAATAGATTATAAAACATTAGATCTTGAAAAAGTTAAAGAATATTCGAAGAAATTTTATACTGAAGAATGGAACTATGGAAGAAGTCCTAAATATAAAATAAATAACAAGATTAAGTTTGATGCTGGAAACATCACAATTACAGTTAAAATTAAAAATGATGTTGTTAAAGATTTAAAAATAAATGGAGACTATTTTAGTCTCAAAAAAATTGATATTCTTGAAAACGCTTTTATTGATGTGAATTTCAATTATGATAGTTTCCTAAACATATTAAAAAAGAATCGAGTTAAGGAGTATATTTATAAATTAAAGACAAGTGAGTTTTTAGAATTATTTTTTGGTAAAAGAAAGAAAAAGCGAATCAGTAAGCCAGATTACTTAAAAATTGATATGAAAAATCTTAATCAAGAAACTAAAAAAATTAGAGCACTTTTAAAACAACATAATTTATACTCAGTATGTCAAGAAGCAAGTTGCCCTAATCAGTTAGAATGTTTCGCTAGTAAAACAGCTACATTCATGATTTTAGGAAATCATTGTACTAGAAACTGTAAATTTTGTGATGTAACTCACGGTAAACCTTTAAAAGTTGATCCTAAAGAGCCGATGAATCTTTTAAAGGCAACTACAGTAATGAATTTAAAACATTTAGTTATAACATCAGTTACAAGAGATGATTTAGAAGATTATGGATCTGATCAATTTGTAAAATGTGTTCAACTTGTAAAAAAAGAGAGACCTAAGACGACTATAGAAGTTCTAATTCCTGACTTTATGGGAGATTATGAATCCTTAAGGAAAGTAATCGAATCTAAGCCAGATGTTATTAATCATAATTTAGAAACAATTGAAAGATTGTATGATGGCTTTAGAGATGGAGCAAAATATAAAAGAAGTTTAAAATTATTAAAAACAGCTAAAGAGATTAATCCGAATATTTTAACCAAATCAGGAATTATGGTTGGTATCGGAGAAACTCCTGATGAAGTATTAAATTTAATGGATGATTTGAGAAACGTAGGCTGTGATATTATTACTATCGGGCAATACTTAAGGCCATCTAAGGAACATACAGAAGTAGTAGAATATGTTAGTTTAGAGACTTTTGATATGTATAAACAAAAAGGTATTGAAAAAGGATTTAGATATACAGCGAGTGGACCACTTGTAAGAAGTTCGTATCAAGCGCTGAAACAATTTGAAGGAGATTGATTATGAAAAAAACAGTTCTTTATGATTCACATCTTAAAGCCAATGCAAAAATGGTAGACTTTGCTGGATTTATGATGCCTGTTATTTACACATCTATTTCAGAGGAACATATGTATGTAAGAGAAAAAGCAGGTATGTTCGATGTTTCACATATGGGTGAATTTTATGTAAAAGGAAAAGAAGCTGAAAAATTTGTCGATAACATTTTTACAAATGATGTATTATCAATGAATGAGAATCAAGTATTATACGGTATGATGTGTTATCCTACTGGAGGAGTAGTAGATGATTTATTGGTTTATAAAATTAATAGAGAATCATTTATTATGATTGTAAATGCATCAAATATCGATAAAGATTTTGAATGGGCTACAAAAAATAATAGTTTTGATTGTACTTTAACAAATGAATCAGATAAAATTTCAGAAATAGCGTTACAAGGACCATTAGCTGAGAAAATACTAAACCCATTAACTGATTTTGAATTAACAAATTTATCATTTTTTACATTTGCTTATATAAAAATTAATGGAAAAGACGTCTTAGTATCAAGAACTGGATATACAGGGGAAGATGGATTTGAAATTTATGGTGACCATGATGTTATTGTAAAAATATGGGACGAATTACTTGAAGCAGGTAAAGATGATATTATGCCTTGTGGTCTCGGTTGTAGAGATACTCTTCGCTTTGAAGTTGCTCTTCCATTATATGGAAACGAACTTTCAAAAGATATTACTCCAATTGAAGCAGGTCTTAGCTTTGCAGTTAAACTTGAAGCAGGTGACTTTATTGGAAAAGACGTATTAGTTGCTCAAAAACTTAATAAAACTACAAGAAGAATTGTAGGATTAAAATTACTAGATAAAGGAATTATTAGACATGGCTACAAAGTCTATCATGGAGATACACTTGTTGGTGAAGTAACAACTGGATATAAATCACCAAGTACAGGTGAAACGGTCGCAATGGCGATGATTGATAGACCATATGATAAATTAAGAACAGAATTAACAGTGGATGTACGTGGCAAAAGGAAAAATGTTGTAGTAAGAAATAAAAAATTCTATCAAAAAAGTTACAAAAATTAATAGGAGGTATGAAAGATGAGTAAAATAGTAGAAGGTTTATATTACACTAACACTCACGAATGGGTAAAAGTGGAAGAAGGATTTGCATTTATAGGAATAACAGATTATGCTCAAGAAAGTTTAGGAGAAATCGTATTTGTAGAATTACCTGAAGAAGAAGATCAAGTTGAAGCTGGAGAAGAATTCTCAGCAATTGAATCTGTAAAAGCTGCTTCAGATGTCTTAAGTCCAATCACAGGGATTATCGTGCTTATTAATGATGATTTAGAAGATGCACCAGAACTTTTGAATGAAGATTCATATGAAAATTGGATCGTAAAAGTAGAAATTGAAGATAAAACAGAATTAAATAAATTGCTTAATGCTGAAGAATATAAAGAAATCTGCGAATAGGAGTGATTAATTATGTTTAAGTATTTACCTCACACACAAAAAGACATACAGGAAATGCTAGAGGTAATTGGTATAAACAGTTTAGACGATTTGTTTAGTGAAATTCCAAGTGATTTATTAGGACACGAACTAGATATTCCTAAAGCTCACAGTGAATTAGAAATTTACAAAAGATTTGCTGATTTAGCAGCAAAAAACAAGTATTTAATTCCTTTTGTAGGTGCTGGTGCGTATGATCATTACACACCTTCAGTAATTAAACATATAATCTCAAGACAAGAATTCTTAACTGCCTATACTCCATATCAACCTGAGATATCACAAGGTACTCTTCAATACATTTTTGAGTATCAAAGTATTATTTCAGAATTAACTGGTATGCATGTATCAAATGCATCAATGTATGATGGTGCTACAGCTACTGCTGAAGCAATGTTTATGGCTACAAACGTCAGAAAAAGAAATAAAATATTAATATCAAAAACAGTTAATCCAAACATAATCAATGTTGTAAAAACATATGCATTATATCACGGATTAGAAGTAGAATTAGTTGAAGAAAAAGACGGTATTACTAATATTGAAGATTTTAAGAATAAAAATTCAAACGAGTATGCTGGAATTATTGTTCAAAATCCTAATTTCTATGGAATAGTTGAAGATTACTCTGATTATCGCAATATCTTAGATGAAACAAAAGGATTATTCATTATGAATCATGATCTTGGAGGATTAACCATCTTAAAAACACCTGAAGAGTATGGTGTTGATATTGCTGTAGGTGATGGTCAAACTTTAGGTATCCCGTTATCATTTGGTGGTCCTTATATTGGCTATTTAGCATCTACAAAGAAATTGATGCGAAAAATGCCGGGTCGAATTTGTGGTGTTACAAAAGATAGTGAAGGAAAACGTGCTTACGTATTAACTCTTCAAGCTAGAGAACAACATATTAGAAGAGAAAAAGCTGTTTCTAATATTTGTTCAAATCAAAGTTTGATGGCTTTATTTGTTACTGTATATACTGCAGTAATGGGTAAAGAAGGGATTAAAGAAGCTCAAGCTAATAGTGTTAATGCTACGCATTATCTATATGAAAAAATTACAAAATTACCTAAATTCAACAAAGTATTTAAACATGATTTCTTTAAAGATTGTACTATTGAAACATCTTTAGATCCAAAAATGATAAATCAAAAATTACTTGAACAAGGAATTTTAGGACCTCTTTCAATTGGTAAATATGATGAATCCAAAAAGAATTTACTTCTCTTTTCAGCAACAGAAAAAAGAACTAAAACAGAAATTGACAAACTTGTCAATGTATTGGAGGCGTTATAATGTACTACGATAAATTGATATTTGAGATTTCTAAAGAGGGAAGAAAAGGATTTTCATTACCAAAAAGTGAATTTACAAGTCATAAACTAGAAAATGAATTACTAAGAAAAAGCGATGCTTTATTACCTGAAGTAAGTGAATTAGATGTAGTAAGACATTATACAAATGTTTCATTTAAGAACTTTGGAGTAGAAAAAGGTTTCTATCCTCTAGGTTCTTGTACAATGAAATATAATCCAAAGGTAAATGAAGACATAGCTAGTATGTCTGAATTTAATATGCATCCGTACCAACCTCTTGAATCAGTTCAAGGAACGTTAGAAATATATTATGAAACACAAAAAATATTAAGTGAACTAAGTGGATTGCATACCTATTCATTAAATCCTTATGCTGGAGCACATGGTGAACTAGTTGGATTAATGATTATGAAGAAATATCATATGGATCGTAATGACTTATTGAGAACAAAAGTTATTGTACCTGACAGTGCGCATGGAACTAACCCAGCAAGTGCAGTAGTAGCTGGATTTGAAAGTATTGAAGTAGTTTCAAATAGTGATGGTACTGTTAATATTGATAGTTTGAAAGAATTGTTAAGTGATGAAATAGCTGGAATTATGCTAACTAATCCAAATACAATTGGAATGTTTGAAAAAGATATTTTAGAAATAGCTAAATTAGTTCATGATGCTGGTGGGTTGCTATATTACGATGGAGCTAACTTAAATCCAATTTTAGGATTAGCCCGTCCAGGAGATATGGGATTTGACATTATGCATATTAACTTACATAAAACATTCTCAACTCCTCATGGAGGAGGAGGACCAGGAAGTGGACCAGTTGGTGTAGTTGAGCATTTAGTTAAATATTTACCTAGTCCAGTTGTAAAAAAAGTAGATGATAAATTTATAATTGAAGATACAAATGATTCGACAATTGGACAAGTATCACACTTTTATGGAAATATGGGTGTAGTAATCAAAGCATATACATATTTATTAACAGTTGGAAAAGAGAATATGGGTAATATTGGAAGATTTAGTGTTCTTAATGCTAACTATATTAAAGAATCACTTAAAGATGATTATTTATTACCAATAAAAGGAATATGTAAACATGAATTTGTATTTGATGGATTAATTGACAAATCAGAACATGTTACAACATTGGATGTAGCTAAAAGATTACTTGATTACGATGTTCATCCACCAACAGTATATTTTCCATTAGTATTTAAAGAATCATTAATGATTGAACCAACTGAAACTGAGAGTAAAGATACAATTGATGAATTCATTAAAGTTATGAAAATCATTGCTGAAGAAGCAAGAAATACTCCTGATTTAGTAAAAGGAGCTCCATATAATACAGTCGTTAAAAGACTTGATGAAGCGACAGCTGCAAGAAAACCACTTGTTAAATATCGTGATTTGCTAGAATGAAAGATTTAGTAATTATAGGAGCCGGACCAGGTGGATTTGATGCCGCAATTTTTGCAAAAGAACATGGTCTTGATGTAACTTTAATTGAAAAACATAAAGTTGGTGGAACTTGTTTAAACTATGGGTGTATACCTACGAAAGCTTTATATCATAATGCAAGTACAGTTAAGAATATGGAAGAACTTAATGTTTTTGGAATAGAAGTAGATAAGTATTCTATTGATTACAATGCAATCAAAGCAAGAAAAGAAGAAATAGTAGCTAGCCAAGTAGGAAATATAATACTAACATTAAAAAAACTTGGAGTAGAGTTAATAGAAGGAAATGCAACAATTGTTTCTAAAAATCAGGTTCTTGTGAATGATATAATTATCGAAACTAAGAATATCATTATAGCTACAGGATCTGTTTCAAAATTGCTATCTTTTGAAGGTAGTGATTTACCAATTGTAAATGACTCTACAGGTATCTTGTCTCTAAAAGAGTTTCCAAAGAAGATGGTTATAGTAGGAGCTGGAGTAATTGGTTGCGAGATGGCAACAATATTTAATTATTTTGAGTGTGAAGTTACACTAGTTGAATATGAAAAAGAAATCTTACCACCACTTGACACAGATATTAAAAAACGCGCTCGTAATTTATACAAGCGCCAAGGAATAAAAATTTATACAAAATCTGCATTTAAGAAATTAATTCAAAAGGATTCATCTTATTTCGCAGTTATTGAAAGTAAAGGTAAAACAATTGAGATTGAAACTGATTATATCTTACTAAGCACAGGAAGAGTACCAAACTATGGAGGTCTAGATTTAGATAAGCAGGGTATAAAACTATCTAAAACTGGAATAGAAGTAAATGAATTCTTCCAAACAAGTATTGATAATATTTACGCTATTGGAGACGTAACTGGTATTCTAATGCTTGCGCATAAAGCAACATATGATGGATATAAGGCAGTTAGTCATATTTTGAATAAAGATATGGATATTAATTTTGATCAAGTACCTAGTGTAGTATTTAGTTTTCCTGAAATTGCAACTGTAGGAGTAACTGAACAAGAACTCGAAGGTAAAACTTACCGTACTAATAAGTATCTTTTTAAAACAAATGCTAAAGCACAATGTGCTAATGAAACTGATGGTTTCATTAAAATGATTATTGATGAAGATGATATCTTAGTAGGATGTCATATAATCGGTGTTCATGCATCAAATTTAATCCATGAAGTTACTTCGATAATGTATAAGAAGATAAATATTAATGAGTATAAAAATATAATTCATGCCCATCCGACTATAAGTGAAGTAGTAGGAGAGTGTATTAAAGGATTTCACTAAATAATATTTCATAAAAAACACCAACAAATTTGTTGGTGTTTTATTTGCATCTATTCTAATATGAACTCACTTGTTTCAAAGGTATACTCACCCTCAGTTAAAACAACTGATTCAAATGGAGGAAGGTTATCAAATACATAATCGTACCACCATGCTGTGATACCATCCATCTCGTATCTCCATACATTGTTAAGTGGGTTGGCAACTCCAGATGTATTAATATACCCTGAATAACTATTAATTACTATTCCATTTATTGGTGTTCCAGACTCATCATTCATAAATATTTGATTTTCTGGGTGAAGTCCAGCTGCTCTAGCAAAAATTGCTCCTTCGGATACTATCTCAGAATTAACTACATCAATATAGATTGATTCCTCAGAATATAAGAACATTCTAAATTCAGGAGGCCAATCTGCTGGAGTATGAGTTTCTTCATGTTCTTCGATAATGATATTATCTCCTGATAAAAGTGTAAACCCTTGATTCCAGTTGTCTGTAGTAAATCCCTCATCTTCGTCAAAATTCACAAATGTTTGACCGGTGACAATAAAAGTTCCATCAATATCATAAGATTTTCCGGTGATATATAAATCCCCAAAAACAACTATTTTTCCATACATATTACTATTATTATTTCCATGCTCTGTTCCAACAAGATATAAATCTCCGAAATTTATCAAGGATTCAGTATATAATCCTTCCCATCCTCCTGAAACTGTCATTATTATACTATCTTCTATAGTTAAAGTACCTTTATTAATTAAAGAGTATTTTTGACCATTTCCATTTCTTGAAAAAATACTATTAAAATCAATTGGAGCTATTGCTTCAAATCCAGTAATATCTATAAATTCACTATTGTTATCTAATTTCCATCTTCTAAAACTTCCCCATCGATATTTTGCTTCAATTGGCTCTGAGTAAGATGTAATAACATCTTCAACATTTTCCATTGTTAATACGAGATCAGATGGTAATGTCGCATCAGATTCTGGAGCCTCATCTCTTAGAAAATCAAATAAGTATTCTTCAAAACTGAAATCTCCAAAGAAATCTGCGATGTTTGCATCACTTATAATGTTTCCTTTATCTTGAAGTGCACTTCCTTCTACATCAATATAATTTGATTCATTTCTAATCACAAATGGATTTTCAGAACTGTTTATAGTAAAACAATCTTGTTCACAATATTTATATTCATCGTAAGCCCAAATTTCTGCAGGAGTATTATTAGAGAAAACTGGGAATTCTTCGGATGATTGTGGTGTTACATGTTGAGTAGTGTATCCATCTCTGACATAAGGTGCCTCACCGGCTAACCATATATCATGTCCATATATTTTTTCTACATCATATCTTCCACCATTTAATATAAGTGTTCCGTTTGTACCTACAGAAAATTCAAAAGGTGTAAAACCAACTAATTCAGAACCAACATTTGATACAAAGCAAAGTTTATATATTACTGAATCATTTGGTAACTCAACAGCGAATTTATATGCAGCTGATTCACTACTTCCTTCTTCACCATAGCCAAGTGCAGCTGATTCATCAGTAACTATTACTCCATAATCAGCAAATATTCTTGGTATTTCTGTATTGTCGAATGCTGTATAGTTTCCAGGATCTGTAAACTCAATGTATTCTTCAAACTCGTTGATTGCGATACTTATTAATCCTTTAGCAGTACTATCAGAATTTACTTGCTCAATTTCTAAAGTTGTCGCTCCTGATAAGTTAACTGTTACTTGAGTAATTGTAGTCAAAGAAAACGTTAAAACAGTGATAACAGCAATTGCCGTCACTAGTGCGCTCCCACGCTCATTATTTAAAATGGATTTTTTAAATAGTTTTTTAAATTTCTTCATCATAATCACCTCTATCGATTTAAATATACCATAATTAAGATAGAATATCAAATAAAATGACTGTGAAAAACTATGAAATTCGCCTCCACTTAAGCCTGTAGGGTATCTAACTGCCTTTAGTGATAATTCAATAAATAGCTCCTATTCAAACGGTATTGCGATATCCCATAAATATAGAAAAAAAAAGCAAAAAAAAAGCAAAAACCCGTGTAAATAAAGGAATTTGCGTTGATAAAAGACAAAATTATTACTGTGATTTTCTATTCTAACAATATATTTTTTTAGAATTTCGTAATAATTCTTGATAAAACCAACAATAATTTGTTTATCAACTAAGTTTAAGAAAACTCCCTCTTCAAACTAGTTAAGTGGGGGATGA
>JAOZRX010000039.1:0-6561 GCA_029939945.1 Candidatus Izemoplasma sp.
TCCTCAATATCAAAATCTGTGGAAACATAAACTGTTATTCTATGGTCCATATCATCACTATCAGTCAAGTATGGCTCTAACAATGTTTCGAAATAATCATGAAAAATATATGTAAAATCAATTTTAATATCTGCAACAATAATTTTCGGCATTTTTATCACCTCGCTATCTTAATATTGTATCATAGATAAGAGGGTGAATAAACTCTTTTCTATTTTTTGAGGACGTGCTACAATGAGATAGGTGATACTATGTTTTATTGGCTATTTTACAAGGAACGACTACGTGAAATCACATGGTTAAAAAAACCGATGTGGATTCTTTCATTTATGAATTTATTGCTGAGTTCATCAGCAATTATTTTTGCATATTTTAGCAAATATACACTTGATGCTATTTTCTCATCTGAGCTGAATACCTTTTATAAAGGGTCAATCCTATTAGTTTTAGTTATTGTATTTCAGTTTCTCGTTAAAATAATCTATCAATATTATTCTATTTCTCAACAAACACTTTTACATTTACGACTACAATCCAAATATTTTGAATCAATACTTAATACAAAACTCCCAACCATTAATAGTCGTCATAAGGGTGTATGGATGAATATGTTAGATAGTGATGTGACACGTTTAAGTACAGGCCTTATAGAAATCCTTCCTAGGTTTATTTTTATGATAACTAGATTTATACTAGCATTTGCATTATTACTAATGTTGGATACAATTATGGCAATCATAATCAGTTCTATTGGTCTTACTTTAATTGCAGCTGGAACTCTTTTGAGAAAAGAAATGAAACGTCGTCATCATCTACGTCAAGATGCTGAAAGTTCTGTCAGAGGTTACCTCCAAGAACAACTCAACCATCCAGCAATTATTAAAGCATTTCGCACAGAAGAATATACAGTTCAACAATTAGATACAAGACAAAAAAAGTTTGCAAAAGCTAAAATATTTCAACAGCATCTAACAATTTTATTTGGTACAGGACTACAAGCTTTATTTATGATTATTTATGCAGGTGTCTTAGCATTTGGTGCATATCGTATTTCACTTGGTTTTCTCACAGTGGGTAGTCTGGTTGCTATTTTACAATTAGTTGAATACATGAAAAGCCCATTTCAATTAGCCAATTCCTTGCTCCCAAAATTCTCTACTATGGAAGCTTCTCATGAGCGACTCGAGAATATTATTACCATGCCAAAAGAAATAAAACAATCTATCCCAATAGATTCTTTCAATACAATTCAAGCTAAAAATGTTTGTTTCAGTTATAAGGACAATACTGAAATCATATCACACCTTGATTTTTCTATAAACGCTGGACAGATTGTTCAAATTAGTGGATCATCTGGAAATGGAAAAACAACTCTGTTTTATTTACTTCTAGGATTAATGGAACCAACCAATGGCTCGATTCACCTGATTGGCAAAACACATATCCCTGTCAATTATAATTCAAGAGAATTCTTTGCCTATGTTCCTCAACAGTTACACCTAATGTCTGGTACTATAAGAGACAATATTCTCTATTCTCGTACCAACATATCTGATAAACAGATAATTGAGGTATGTCAAAGTTGTAGAATTCACGAAGATATACTTCAATTACCTGAAGGTTATGATTCGGTTATCGGAGAAAACGGAATCGGTTTAAGCGAAGGTCAGTTACAACGATTGGCTATTGCTAGAGCATTAATCGGTGATGAACCCATTCTTTTACTTGACGAAGTTACTTCAGCATTAGACCAAACTACTGAAGCAGCATTGTTAGAAACATTACGTAATCTTCAAAATAAGACAATATTTATAATCTCTCATAGAACTTTACCAAAAGATATGATTGATCAAGATGTATATATTAAAAACAAAAAAGAATAGTTTTTGTCTACATTAATTAAATCAAAAAAATGAGCATTTTTATGCTCATTTTTTATATTCCTTCTTCTGAATCACAATTTGCAATATTTACAGAACATTATCAATGAATATATCTACAATATTAGGATCAAATTGTTTCCCTTTACATCGCATTAGTTCTTGAATTGCATACCCCTTAGTATAAGCATTCCGATAAGGTCGATCATTTGTCATTGCATCATATGCATCACACACACTTATCATTCTAGAAACAAGAGGAATCTCTTCTTTAGATATTTGATCTGGATAACCGTTTCCGTCGTAGAATTCATGATGATGAAGTATATATTTAGCTACCTCATCTAAATTCCCAGAGTGGTTTAATGCTTGTGCACCCCATTCTGGATGTTTCTTTATTAAATTATATTCTTCAAACGTTAAAGAAGTTGTTTTATCTAAGTATTCTGCAGGAACTTTTATTTTTCCAATGTCGTGAATAAGGGCAGTATAATATACAATTGTTTCCTTCTCACGAGAGAATCCCATAGCTTGGGCTAATTTTCTTGCTAATTTAGCAACATTTTCACTATGATTACTAGTGTATTCATTATGTAATTCTAGCAATCCAATCATCGAATATATTATCTCATTAACTAATTCATTTTTTATATATTCGTAAGCATCTTCTTTTTCCTGTAATCGTTCATTAAACTCACTCTTTACACTACTAAAATTAACAATATTTTCTAACCATGTTTTAACTTGATATTTTGCAATATCATTAGTTTCGTATGCAATAGCTGGAATATAAAATGGATTTTCATATACTTTATTATTAATTATCAAAAATGGGTGAAGTTGAATTACATTTATAATCATTTCATCTGTAAACTTGTCCATATTATAACGACACAATGCAGTAACTGGATAACGTCCAAACACTTCTGAATTAATTTTCCACTCGTACTCATTTATTAAATCAAAGCCTTCATCATAATCTAATACCCAGCTAAGTTCTCCTGAAATAGCTAATCCTTCATACCCTTCTTTTTGAGCATCTATCGCTAATTCAATAAGAAGGTCTTTCATTTTATCAGGATTAAACTTTCCACTTTTTGAATAAGCATCTTTCTTATCCAAAAACAAAAGTTGATTAGATTCAACAAATGAATTATATAAATTTAATTGTTTAAGAGAATTTATAATCATTAAAGTATCAGTATCTCCAGAAATATAAATAAATTTATGATTGTTTTTTAAAGAATTAGTAATATATGAAACAACAGTTTCTGTTATATTCGACTCGCTTTCATACAAAAGTACTAAATGATCTCCAAGTTCTATAATTCCATTAAATCTACTTTCACTTACTCCATTCATAGAAAATGCCTCCCTTTAAAGATTGAAATTAATACCTAAATTCCCAAATTACAAGTACTTATTCATGTTTAACATGCAATAAGCACTTGTTGTTAGTATATCAAATCCAACAAGATATATCAAATCCAATTCTAACCGACCAATTAAAAAGAGTATAAATTAATATACTCTTCATTTCTTAATAAGACCTTTATCGAATCAATATTGGTCTACCTGTCCCATCTTGTGTCCAAAGGCTATTCGCTGCTGTGAAATCGGCATAAAACGTGTTCCACCATGTGTTATCTGGCATTGTACTCGCGTTTACGACAGTACCGTTTATAATTGATCCTGATGATGGTATATAATCATCTACAAACAACACTTTTGAGTAATATACATCACTTAGAGTTATATCCGCTTTTTTTCTACCAAGAACAGTCCCTACCTTGTCCAACGTATTATAGAGTTCTCCTGTATAAAATGCATCATTAATAGTTAGTATAGAATCACTATTATTGTTCCCCACAAATCCACCAGCATAATTTGTTGATTTAAAAGTAATAGTTCCATCAGATAAATCAATGCTTCCTTCGGCAATATACTCAACAACAACACGTGAAATAGATCCAGTTAGATTACGGAATGTACCAAATATCCCACCAGTGTTTGATGTTGAATTATCTGTTGCGATGTTCCCTTGTAAATCTATATCTTCAATTATTATTTGTCCTGCACCTGAATTTGCTCTACTAATTAACCCACCTGCCCGTTTACTAGAGTTAAGCACTGTAAGGTTTGTTGCCTTGATGTTTCTGATAACTAATTCAGCATCATCTTCAATTTGGCCAAATAATCCTCCTGCGCCATTTAACGAACTACCAATAACATCAGCATTATCGATAGTAATATTCTCAATTACATTATTTAATCCTGTAACTTCTCCTGCAAAAATACCAGCTTGAATCGACGAACTATTATAATACGCTACTGTGAATCCCATTCCGTAATTTTCGATTCCTACATTTTTAATAGTTCCACCGTTCATTCTCGAAAACAAACTTAAGTATACAGTACCAGAAACGGTTGTTTCTATTGTTATATTAGAAAGCGTGTAGTTACGTCCATTAAAAGTTCCTTGAAATTGATTAGATGAATGTGCATTTAAGTACTCCCAAGTAAATGATGAAAAATCAATATCATTTCTCAAACAGTAATTATCAGTAGTAAGACTTGTTGAAGAGGTTGCAAAATCATAAAATTCTTGAGCAGTAAATATTGGTGTACAAAACTCCCAATCGCCAAATGTTACGTCTGAGGTTAGAACAACATCCTCTCCTGCAACACCACTTGCCCAATAAGCAAATGAAAGTGATAAGTTAGAAAATGCTAAAATGGCTACTAAATATACCACTAATGTTCTTCGAACCAACAATTTTCTCATCATGATTTCTCACCTCCTAAAACGACATTTTATATAAATTATAAACTTCAATAATATATTATATCATATCATATCCCATCATATTATGACATATATATTACGATAATTTCTCTTGTTTTTGATTAATTCTATGTTCTCTTCTCTTTAAAATTATCTTAGTCAGCATTATAGACATCTTCCAAATAGAAAAACGATAGATTTAAGTTAATACTATCATAATCATTTGTTTCTGAGTTCCATACTCTATAACTAACTTGATTTACTTTAGTATACCAACTCTCATCATACCAAAAACTAAATACATAATCCAACTCACCTGTTGTATTGCTAATAAAATAACTAGCTTTGTAGAGTTCTTCACATCCTACTGTACTTGGTGTACACCATAGATTAGCTCCACCATCGCTAACAATAATATCTGTTTCGCCTTTCAGTATATAATGCAATACAAATTCAGTTGAACTATTCATATCAGTTTTTTGAATCCACATAACAAAACTTTCAAAATAACTATTTCCTTCAGCTAAAACTAGTTTATGATGTGTACAAGGAAATTCATCATTACATTCTCGAAAACAAGGAAAATAATTAGCATCTTCTATTGGCACATCGCAGGTTTCAGTACAATTACCATTATACAAAATTAAGTCTTCTTCACAGACCATATCTACTTGATCAAGGACACATTGCCCTTCCTCTTTATGATACCCTGAATCACAATTCACAATATCAATAGGATTATCATTTAATATAACACAGACGTTATCTTGCAATATATATCCTTCTAAACATGATTCACTATCGATTGCAATAATTCCTGTTGGATTACCATCATCCAAACATCCCTCATCACCGGGAAACTGGTCACAGTACTTTTCGAACATTGCTTCATCAGGAGAAACAATCTTACATCCTGACAAATAGAAAGACAATATAATTAATAATAAAAACACAAAAAATTTTTTCACTTTAAAACCCCCTCAATTTCAATGCTATCTTCATCACTTTTGCTAGTTTTTCGGTTTTTATTTTTCGCAATTAAGTCCTTAATAATGGAATTAAGTTTACTAATGTATTTTCTTATTATCTTCAAAGTCTTATCAAAAAGACTTATTGTCATTTCTTTCTTGAAATGTGCCAATACTAATATACCAATTAAAATTATTTGAAAATACCATGTCAACCTAACGTTGTTATATTTTCTTTAAAGACTAGCAAAATAAGAGAAAATACAAATAGTGAATATTGAAAATTTAATTCTAGTAATTTTGTCAAATTTATCCATAAAAACCTCCAATAACTATAATGTAATATTATCATAGTTTACACAATTTAATATAGAAAAATTCTTTAAATTACAAATTAGTGGAGTTGAGGGTCCCTGAACGATACCCTTGTCCTTATTTGTGTTCCTTCAGTAATTGTTTAAGTAAATCATTAATCATTATGGTAGCAATATAGAAAATCATACTCTCATCTATACCTTCGTATTCATGAGAGATAAGATTCCTAAGTGCTATAATCTACACCCACTCAATATCACTATGAATATTTCTAGTAATAATTGAAATCTTTTTTGCTGTTTCACCTATTTGCTCAAGATTCAAGATTACAGCATCAACTTTTTCAGAATTAAATGCAAATGATTCTTCATCTGTTACTGATTCCATGTATCTATTAATTTTTAAAATATATAGTATTATTCTTTCAATATACTTCTTATCTTTCATAAATAATTACTCCTGTTTTATGGATTTCATTATATATATAAGAATCTCTTATAACTGTTTTATTACTTAATAATTCAATTTTTTTGTGTAGTACTTGCCTTAATAACTCTGCGAATCCAAAATAATCTAAACCATAAAGATTTGATTCCATATATATATCAATGTC
>JAOZRX010000039.1:6661-10904 GCA_029939945.1 Candidatus Izemoplasma sp.
CGAATCCAAAATAATCTAAACCATAAAGATTTGATTCCATATATATATCAATGTCACTCAAAGGAGATGCATCTCCTTTTACATATGATCCAAATAGTATTACTTTGTCAATATCTAAGTCTTTTGCTATTCTTGATACTTCACTTTTAATTGTACTAAAGGCTATAATCATAGATTCATCATCATTATCCTCATTTAATTTCATTTTTTCTCCATCTCTACTCTTAACAATTTATCAATAATTAAATCATTGTCCATTCACTCGGTTTTCTAACCTCTTGTTCCCAATTACGTAAAGTCTTTACTGGAACTCCTGTTAATTCTGATACTTGTTCTTGTGTCAACCCAATATTCTCTCTGACAGTTTTTAGAGCAATTTTCATATTCTCACCTCTAATTCTATTTTATACCTCATTGGGGTATAAAATTCATAAAAAAAAAAGGTTTAGCCCTGCATCAATCTGCACACCTCGCGTCAAGCCACCAGGAGACTATTACCTTTGTTATAAATTATAATATTCTTTCAAAGTCAGTAGAACAATAACAACAATCCAAGCGAATATTGCTCCTTTTAACTTGAGTTGCTTTTCCTCTTTATATAGTCTTTGTTGCCCAAATATTACTATAGGTAGTATTAACAAAGTAAACACTGCATTCTTTAATATCATCAAAATTAAGTTCATATTGTCATCCTCCAATTATCCCCTACATATTCTATCATAATCACAACCTAAAGTAAAATTTCCTTCTGCCTTTAATTGATTATTAGTTTTCTACAATAAATTCTAATTTTTCATTTTTAGCATCTAATGTTACTTTAGTGCCATCTTTTATATCACCTTTTATGATTAATTTACCTAACTCAGTTTCAAGATGTCTTTGAATATATCTTTTAACTGGTCTAGCACCATAAGTTGTGCTATAAGAATCACCCGCAATTAATTCTTTTACTGGTTTTGTAACAATAAATTTAATTCCTTTTTCAGTTAATTTAGCTTCTAATTTTGCAATTTCTAAGCTAATTATTCTTATAATTTCATCTTTACTTAATGGTTTAAATAAGACAATATCATCAATTCTGTTTAAAAATTCTGGTTTAAATTTAGTTTTTAGCATATTTTCTACTAATTCTTTTGTTTCTTCTCTAATTTCACCAGCATCATTAATTCCTTCAAGTAAATATTCACTACCAATATTAGATGTCATAATCACAATTGTGTTTTTAAAGTTAACAGTTCGTCCTTTAGAATCAGTTAGACGACCGTCATCAAGTAATTGCAATAAAACATTAAAGACTTTTGGATGAGCTTTTTCGATTTCATCAAATAAGATTACACTATAAGGGTTTCTTCTAACTGCTTCAGTTAATTGTCCCCCTTCATCATGACCAATATATCCCGGAGGAGCACCAATAAGTCTTGATACTGTATGGCGTTCTTGATATTCTGACATATCGATTCTAATCATGTTATCTTCACTATCAAATAACGCTTCACTTAACGTGCGAGCAAGTTCAGTTTTCCCAACTCCTGTTGGTCCCAAGAAGATAAAACTACCAATTGGTTTACTAGGGTCTTTTAGTCCACTTCTAGCTCTTAATACAGCGTCACTCACTGAAGTAATTGCTTCATCTTGGCCAATTACTCTTTGATGTAAAATAGCTTCTAAGTTTAAGAGTTTTTCTTTTTCACTTTCAACTAACTTAGTTACTGGAATATTTGTCCATTTTGAAACAATATTAGCAATTTCTTCCTCGGTTACTTCTTCTTTTAACATTTTGAAATCATACGATTCTAGTTTTTCAACTAACTCCTGCTCTTTTTGTGGTAACTTACCGTGTGTTAGCATGGCAAGTTCATTTAAATCATATGCTCGTTCAGCATCTTCAATTTGTCTTTTAATTTCTTCAATTTTTTCTTTTAGTTTCTTAATTTCTTTAACATTTTCTTTTTCTTCCTCCCAAGTTGCATTTAAAGTAGAAAATTGTTCTTTTAATGTACTTAGTTCTTCTTTAACAAGCGTGCATCTTTCTTTTGAAGCCTTATCTTTTTCTTTTTTTAAGGCTTGTTTTTCGATTTCTAGTTGCATTACTTTACGATTTAATTCATCTAATTCACTAGGCATCGAATCAATTTCAGTTCTAACTAAGGCTGCTGCTTCATCCATTAAGTCAATTGCTTTATCTGGTAAAAAACGGTCACTAATATATTTATTTGATAACGTCGCACAAGCAACAACTGCACTATCAGTAATTCTAACTCCATGGTGTATTTCAAATTTTTCTTTGATCCCTCTTAAAATACTAATAGTATCTTCAACTGTTGGTTGATCAATCATCACTGGTTGGAATCTTCTTTCTAATGCAGCATCTTTTTCAATATATTTACGGTATTCATCAATAGTTGTTGCACCAATACAGTGAAGTTCTCCTCTTGCAAGGAGTGGTTTTAGTAAGTTTCCAGCATCCATTGACCCTTCGGTTTTTCCAGCGCCAACGATTGTGTGGATTTCATCAATAAATAAGATGATTTTCCCATCACTTTTAGTAATTTCATCTAAAACCGCTTTTAGTCTTTCTTCAAATTCACCACGGTACTTTGCTCCAGCAATTAAAGCTCCCATATCAAGAGCAAAAATTGTTTTATCCTTTAACCCTTCAGGAACGTCTTCGTTTAAGATTCTCGTAGCTAGTCCTTCAGCGATTGCTGTTTTCCCAACTCCTGGTTCACCGATTAAAACTGGGTTATTTTTTGTTCTTCTACTTAAAATTCTAATTGTTCTTCTAATTTCATTATCTCTCCCAATAACTGGATCAATTTTCCCTTGTCTTGTAAGTTCAATTAGATCTTTTCCATATTTCGACAAAACATCGTATGTATTTTCTGGATTTTCAGAATTAATTGATTGATTTCCTCTAACTTTTCTTAAGGCAGTTAAAAATTCATTTTCATTAATTTGATGGTTTTTAAGAAGTTTTGCACTTTCTACATTTCTCGAAGAAAGCATACTCAAAAAAATATGTTCTACTGAAACATAATCATCTTTAAATTGTTTTGCAAGTTTTTCACTATTTAATAAGATTTTATTAACATCACTTGTTAAGTAAGGATTTTGACCATTGGACGTTGTCACGCTTGGTTGCTTAGCGATATTTTGAGCCACGTCACTTCTTAACGGCCCAAGGCCGACACCCATTAAATTCAATAATTTAGAGATTAAAGAATCCGGTGTATTTAACATAGCATAAAGTAAATGTAAATCGGTAATTTGTTGATGGTTTTTCTCAAGTGCAAGGTCATTTGCACCATTTATTAATTTCTTTGATACGTTTGTGAATTTTTCGATATTCATTGTTGTTTACTCCTTTAAATACAAAGCACTTCAAGTTGAAACACTTGAAGTGCTTTGTAAATTTACTTAATATCTACAAAGTATTTTGTAGTTTTAGATTCAAGTTTTGGTGTTGTAATAGTTAAAATACCATTATCTTGTTTCGCTGTTAATTTTGAAGCATCAATATCCTTTAAATAAATACTACGAGTTGCGTTTTCAATATAACGCTCTTTATGAAGATAATTTTTATGCTTTTCTTCTTTAACTTCTTCTTTTTTAAGATCAATAGTTAAATAATCATTTTCATAATGTATTTCAATATTTTCTTTTGAAACTCCAGGAGTTTCAACTTCAATAACATAATTATCATCTTCTTCTAAGACATCAATTTTTAGACCTGCATGAGTATTTCTTGTTTCATTAAAGAAATCATCAAATAAATCAAACACATTATCGTAACTAGTTTTTCTTGGATATGAGCTTCTGTATGGTGTAATTTTAAACATAACAATTCCTCCTTTTTTTATTTTTTAGCACTCTCACTGTTAAAGTGCCAATTACATTTTTGATTATATTACTGTTTTTAATAAATGTCAATAGGAAAATACTATTTTTTTTAAAAAAATTTTTTTAACAAAGGAAAACCGTATTTCATGGCTTCTTTGCTTGCTTTAATCTTTTATTATCTAGCGATTTTTCTACAATTCTATTCTACATATACAATTTTCTCAATTCTTGCATCCTTTAATATTATTAATCATAAATTATCTTATAATACTAGTAATCATGTAAATTGAATTGTAATCGTGTAAATCGTGATGTAATCGTGTAAGAAATTATATGGATATACTATTTTCATTATAAAAGTCCTTTCTTTTAATTAGTTATTGAAAGGTGCAAAATGGAGAAA
>JAOZRX010000040.1 GCA_029939945.1 Candidatus Izemoplasma sp.
CATCTTTCTTAGCAATTGTTACAGCAACAAAGTATGCCTATAAAAGAGAAGATGGTGTATTAGTAATACCGATTGGGTGTTTAAGACCATAAATATTATATGAGGTGATTATATGATACAAACTAATAGATTACATATATCCTATTCAAAATTATCTGATTTGAATGATATATACGAATACGTTTCAAATAAAGAAGTAATGAAATATGAAAGAGAAGACTACCCTACACTAGAAAGCTATCGAAAGGTTTTAACATATCTAGTAGACCATAATCTTCTATATTCAATTAGAATAAAAGACAATAACAAAGTAATAGGACATATCTATCTAGGTAAAACAGATCCAAATATAAATAACGAATATAACTTAGGATATATATTAAACCCAACCTATCACAATAAAGGATATTGTTCAGAAGCATCAAAAGCTGTAATAGATTATGGATTTAAAGTATTGAATGCAAATCGGATAATAGCGGCATGTAATCCAACCAATATTCCATCTTGGAAAGTAATGGAGAACATAGGATTGAAAAAAGAAGGATTATTTAAGAAAAGATTTTTTATTAGAAATGACGAACAGGGAAAACCAGTTTTTACAGACGAAGTAATGTATGGTCTTCAAGTTGATGAGTGGGTTATAGATGAAAACACAATTATTGAACTGTGATGCGAAGTAAACAGTGGTTTTTAAATCTATTATATGCACAGGATAATAAGTTGCAATTCATCTCTTTCCCCTAAAATGATACTTCAAAAGTAGACACTATTTCATAATTAAGATGAAGATACTTTTCTCAAAAGACTATACACATAATAGACAACGAGGAATACTGAAATAATGTATATAGTATCTCGTTTAATATAATGTTGTATGAATTTTTACAGAGTACCTTGTAATATAAAATATATGAAAAGAAATAAATGCCAAGATTTAAACAAATCTCTTGCTTATTAAATGTTTATTTGGTAAAATATAAAAGCCGTAAAAATACACACACATTTTGAGTGTTTAGCCCAGAGCTACTTAGAAGTAGTGGCTAAAGATGTAGATAAATGTGGAGGCAAAATCAAAAGGAGGAATCAAAATGGCTGTAATATCAATGAAACAGTTACTTGAGGCTGGTGTTCATTTCGGACATCAAACTCGCCGTTGGAATCCTAAAATGGACAAGTATATTTATACTAGTCGTGGTGGGATTCACATTATCGATCTACAAAAAACTGTAGGATTTATCGATGAAGCTTATGCAAAGTTATTAGAAATTGGAAAAAATGGTGGAAAAATCTTATTTGTAGGAACTAAAAAACAAGCTCAAGATGTAGTAAAAGAAGAAGCTTTAAGAAGTGGACAATACTACGTTTCACAAAGATGGCTTGGAGGAACACTAACAAACTTCAAAACTATTAGAAAAAGTATTAGAAGATTACATGATCTTTACAGAATGGAAAAAGATGGAACGTTTACACGTTTACCTAAAAAAGAAGTTATTGGTCTAAACAAAGAAATGGCAAAATTAGAAAAATTCTTAAGTGGTATTAAAGATATGAGAGTATTACCACAAGCAATTTTTGTAGTAGACCCAATGAAAGAAAAAAATGCAGTATTAGAAGCAAGAAAATTAAAAATTCCAGTATTTGGAATTGTTGATACTAACTGTGATCCTGACTTAGTAGATGTTATTATCCCTGCTAATGACGATGCAATTAGATCAGTTAAATTAATCGTTTCTAAATTAGCTAACGCATTTATCGTAGCAACTGGTGGAGAAGTAGTTGAAACAATTATTGAAAAACCTACTCCAAAACCTTACGAAAAAAGACCATATGACCCTAATAGAAAACCATATGTAAAAAGACCTTACGATCCTAATAGAAAACCTTATGAGAAAAAACCTTATGATCCAAATAAGAAACCTTATGAGAAAAGACCTTACGATCCTAATAAAAAACCTTATGATCCTAATAAAAATCCTAGTGATCCAAATAAGAAACCTTATGAAAAGAAACCATTCAATAAAGACAGAAAACCATTTAACCAAGCTAGAACTGTAACACCTGATGCTAAAGCTGTTAAACCACAAGCAAAACCAGTAGAAGAAACTAAAAAAGTAATTACTCCTGCTTTAAAACCTGTGGTTAAACAAGAGGTAAAACCAGTAGTCAAACAAGAGGTTGCACCTAAAAAAGTTGTAGAAGAAGTAAAAGTTGCGGCAGAAGTAAAAGTTGATCTAGCTAGCATGAAAGTTGCTGAATTAAAAGCACTTGCTAAAGACAAAGGATTAACTGGATATTCAAAACTTAAAAAAGCAGAATTAATTGAAGCTTTAAAATAATATTAAAAGAGCTTTCGGGCTCTTTTTTTAAAGATTAAGACGTATAAAATAATTGAAAACATTGATAATTTATGATATTATTAACGTTGGAAAAGAACTTAGGAGGAAATAGTTATGGTGATAACTGCAAGCTTAGTAAAAGTATTAAGAAATAAAACTGGTGCTGGTATGATGGACTGTAAAAAAGCACTAACTGAAACTGAAGGAAATGTTGATTTAGCAATAGATTGGTTAAGAGAAAAGGGAATATCTAAAGCAGCTAAGAAAGCTGATAGAATTGCTGCAGAAGGATTATGTGGAGTTTTAGCAAAAGGAAATGAAGCTATTATGTTTGAACTTAATAGTGAAACAGATTTTGTTGCTAAGAACAAAGAATTTTTAGCACTGCTAGATTCACTTGGTGAAATCATCTTTAATAGTGGAGCAAACAACATTGAAGAAGCTATGAAACTTGATATTGATGGTAAAGACCTTGAAAGAATATTAGCTGATGCAACTGCAAAAATCGGTGAAAAATTATCTTTAAGAAGAGTATCTAGAACGGTCAAAAATGATGATGACAATTTCGGAGCTTATAAACATATGGGTGGAAGAATTGTTACTTTAGTTGTGTTAAATGGAGCAGATGAAGAAGTAGCCAAAAACTTAGCTATGCATGTTGCTGCTATTAATCCTAAATATATAGATAAATCTGAAATTAGTGAAGAAGTAATTGCTCACGAAAGAGAAATTCTTACTGCTGAAGCATTGAACGAAGGAAAACCTGCGAATATTGTTGAAAAAATGGTTATCGGTAGATTAAATAAATATTTAAAAGAAATATGTTTATTGAATCAACCATTCGTTAAAGATCCAGATTTAACAGTTGAAAAATATGTTAAACAAGCTGGTGGAAACATCAAATCTTTCTTGCGTCTTGAAGTTGGAGAAGGTATTGAGAAAAGATCTGAAGATTTCGCTGAAGAAGTAATGAGTCAAGTAAATAAGTAAATGAATATATTAGGACACTTTTTTGAGTGTCCTCTATTTTTAAAAGGGAGGCAACAAAATGGAACCTAAAAAGCGTATAATTATTAAGTTAAGTGGAGAAGCTTTAAGTGGAGAAGGTAACTTAGTAATAGATCCGTTTAGAGTAAGAGAAATTGCTTATGAAATCAAGGAAGCTTATGATTTAGGAGATTTAGAGATGGGCATAATTGTTGGTGGAGGTAATATTTGGCGCGGACAAACTGCTAGTGATATGGGGTTTGAAAGAAGTAGTGCCGACTATATGGGAATGATTGCTACAATCATGAATGCTCTAGCACTACAAAATGCTTTAGAAGAAATCGGAATTGAAACTAGAACTATGTCTAGTTTGAATATTCCTCAAGTTGCTGAACCATATATTAGAAGAAAAGCATTAAGTAATTTAGAAAAAGATCGTATTGTTATATTTGCTGGTGGAACAGGTAATCCATATTTCACAACTGACACTACGAGTGCTTTACGTGCCGCTGAAATTGGCGCAGAAGTTATCTTGATGGCAAAGAATGGAACTGATGGAGTTTACGATAAAGACCCAGCCAAATATAATGATGCTAAGAAATATGATACCCTTACTCATCAAGAAGTATTAGAGAAGAAATTAGAAGTTATGGATTCAACTGCCGCAGCTCTTTGTAAAGATAATGGTATTAATATTGTTGTCTTTGATATGAACGAACATGGGAATATCAAAAAAGTAGCTCAAGGCGAAAAAATAGGAACACTAATTTATTAAAGGAGGAATATTATGCCCGACATGGTTCTTTTAGAAACAGAAGAAATGATGGAAAATACAATTGAGAGTCTGAAAAAAGAATTTTCAAAAGTGCGCACTGGACGCGCCAATCCAAAGATGTTTCAAGATGTTAAAGTTGACTATTATGGTGCTTTAACTCCTTTAAGCCAGATTGGTAATATTAGTGTGCCTGAACCAACGCAGTTAATTGTTAAGCCTTATGATAGAAGTATTATCAAGGCTGTAGAAAAAGCAATTATTGCTGCTAACTTAGGAGTTAACCCAAGTAATGAAGGAACACAACTTCGTATTGTTTTGCCTGCCCTTACTAAAGAACGTAGAGTTCAACTTACTAAGGATGTTAAAAAAATGGGTGAAGAAGCTAAAGTTGGAATTAGAAGTGCAAGACATCACGGAAATGATGCTCTTAAGAAATTAGAAAAAAATAAACAAATTTCTGAAGATGATTTAAAAGGATATTTAGAAGATGTTCAAGAACTTACTAATACATATACAAATTCTATCGATGAGTTAGTAAAAGAGAAAGATATTGACATAATGAGTATTTAGAGACTACATAAAGTAGTCTCTTTTTATAGAAAAAAATAGCGATATATAGTATAATGAAATATTGTAAATGAGGTGTTATTATGAGTTTAGAAAAAAGAGTGTTAAGTAAATATATTCCAGCACATCTAGCAATCATTTTAGATGGAAACGGAAGATGGGCAAAAAAACATAATTTACTACGCACTTTGGGACATAAAAAAGGTGCGGAGAATTTAAAAAATATGGCTTTGATTTGTAATGAAATTGGAGTTAAAGTCTTAAGTGTTTATGCTTTCAGTACAGAAAATTGGAATAGACCAGCTAGTGAAGTTGAATATTTAATGAAATTACCTCGTGAATTTGAAGAAAATTACAAAGGTAAGTTTAAGGAAAATGATATTAAAGTAATCTTTTCAGGTAGAAGAGATCGCTTCTCAGAAGAAAATATTGATTTATTATATAGAATTGAAGAAAAAACAAAAGATCGTAAGGGACTTATTTTAAATGTTTGTTTTGATTATGGTAGTCATACTGAAATAATTGAAGCAGTAAAGCAAATAAGTGTAAAATATAAGAATGATGATATTAAATTAGATGATATTGATACTTCTTTAATGGAAGAACATTTATATACTAAAGGATTACCACCGCTTGATTTATTAATTAGAACATCAGGAGAACTAAGAATTAGCAATTATTTACTGTGGCAACTTGCTTATAGTGAACTATATTTCACAAGTAAGTTATGGCCTGAATTTAATCGTAAAGAATTGCTAAAAGCATTAGATAATTTTCAAAAAAGAAATCGCCGATACGGCGGAATTAAGGAGTAAAAATAATGAAACCTAGAGTGAAAACAGCGATATTTCTTGTCTTATTTTTTGGTCCTGTATTTGTTATTGGGGGTATATCGCTAGATGTTGTACTTGGATTATTAGGATTAATTGCTACATATGAGTTTTTTAAAATGTTTAGTGCAAAGTCAATTGCTCCTAAAGTAATTTTAATTATTGAGATGTTACTAAGTGCTGTAATGTTCTTTTTGTTAACATATTACTACAAAGAATTACTTGAACTTGAATGGGTATTTTATGCTTTAATTTTTGTAGTTATAATCGGAGCGTTATTATTAGTGCTAAAAGATAAATTTGAAACTGATGATTTTGGAAGATATTTAGTTTCAATATTATATCCAGTAATTGGATTTAGTGCACTTAGTGCTTTAAGAGATTTATCTCTTGGTACTATTGGATTCTTATTTATGATTACTTCAATGACAGATATGTTTGCATATTATATCGGAATAAACTTTGGTAAGCATCGTTTAGCTGTGAAAATAAGTCCTAAGAAATCTATTGAAGGTGCAATTGGTGGAATAGTATTTGCAGTATTACTTACTGTAGGATATATTTATATTATCGATTTAGAATCAATTGGTAATATTGATTTAAATATTTGGGTAAGTATAATTCTTATTATAACTATTTCTATCTTTGGACAGACTGGTGATTTAGTAGCTTCTAAGATGAAGAGAGGTTATGGAATTAAAGATTTTAGTAATCTTTTCCCTGGACATGGAGGAGTAATGGATCGATTTGATTCAGCAATATTAGCTTCAATTATACTAATACTTATAAGTGAAGTAGTTGGTTTACTATGAATTTATTTATTTTAGGTGTTACTGGTAATATCGGTGAACAGACTTTAGATATTGTTAGGTCGTCTAAAGGTAAATATAAGGTAGTGTCAGTTTCCGGAAATAATAATTTTGAAAAAATGAAAAATATTATTGAGGAATTTAAGCCTTTATATGTTAGTATGGGAAAAAGAGATATAATAATAAGGTTAGAAAAATTATATCCAAAGATAGAATTTGGATTTGGAAGAGAAGGGCTTATTAAAGCAGCAACATATTCAAAACTTGGAAATGATCTTGTTGTAAATGCTGTTGTTGGAAGTGTCGGATTAGAACCAACAATTGAAGCAATAAAAAAGGGTCGCAATATTGCTCTTGCTAATAAGGAAACATTAGTTATTGGTGGAGAGATTATTAATAAATTGATTAAGAAACATAATGTAAAGTTAATACCAATTGATAGTGAACATTCTGCGATTATGCAATGTTTAAACGGAGAAGATAGTTCAACAATCAAGAATATTATCATTACTGCTTCAGGTGGAAGTTTTAGAGATAAGACAAAAGAAGAACTAAAGAAGGTAACTGTAAATGATGCTCTTAACCACCCTAATTGGTCGATGGGAGCAAAAGTTACAATCGATTCGGCTACGATGATGAATAAAGGGTTAGAGGTTATAGAAGCACATTATTTGTTTAATGTTGAATACGAGAATATTAAGACCGTAATGCACCGTGAAAGTATAGTTCATAGTTTAGTTGAATTTCACGATACATCAGTTATTGCTCATCTCGGTAATCCTGATATGAGAGTTCCAATAAATTATGCATTAAGTTATCCAAAAAGAACCGAATATAAAGGTGAGGCTTTAGATTTAATTAAAGTAGGAAGTCTCCATTTTGAAGAATTATCTTATAAGAAATATCCATTGTTAAAGATGGCAATTGATGCAGGAAAGAGTAAAGGACTTAATCCTACCACTTTGAACGCAGCAAATGAAGCCGCAGTTAATTTGTTTTTAAATGGAAAGATTTTGTTTTTACAAATTGAGGAAATAATAAGAGAGAGTTTAGATGTATTTAAGAATGACTCTGAAATTTCTCTTAAAAAGATATTAGACAGAGATTTAAAAGTAAAGGACTATATATACAAAAAGTATAGTTAGAGGACGTGTAGAAAATGGTTACTGTTATTATTAACATTGTTGTATTTATTTTTGTATTAGGATTAGTAATATTAATCCATGAATTAGGGCATTTCATTATGGCAAAAAGAGCAAATATCTTATGTCATGAATTTAGTTTAGGAATGGGTCCAGTTTTATGGAGTAAAAGAGTTAATGAAACTTTATATGCAGTTAGAGCTATCCCAATAGGTGGATATGTAATGATGGCAGGTGAAGAAGTAAAAGAAGAAGTAATAAGTGTTGGGCAATTAGTTAGATTAGTATTTGATGATTTTAATAACATTGTTAAAATCATTATTGACCATGAGAATGAATTGTATGAACAATACGAATTAGTTACTGTAAAGTCTATTGATTTACGTGGTGAATCAAATACTCCTTTACACTTAAATGAGTATACTGTTAAGAGAAATGCATTTTATGTTTTTAGAAAAAGCAAAGAATTACAAATTGCTCCCATTGAAAGAAGTTTTGAATCAAAAACTAAATTCGAAAGATTTTTAGCAATATTTGCTGGACCATTTATGAATTTCGTTTTAGCATTATTTATTTTTATAATTGTTAACTTAATTGTTGGATTCCCAAATATGGATGAGACAGTACTCGGGGGTATAGAACCTGATTTTCCTGCTGGAGAACTATTAATTGAGGGTGACGAAATAATAAGCATAAATGGAGAAAATGTATATTCTTGGGACGACATTTCTGCCACGCTAGATGAAAATCCAACTGATAGATTAGTTGAATTTGTTGTACTTCGTGGTGGAGTTGAAGAAACAATTGATGTGACTCCAATTATTTTCTTTTATACTGTAGGTTTCCATTCTCAAGAAGGTGCTGTATCTGATTTGATTCTGGGCGAAGTTAATCTAGAAACAAAAGCAGGTAAAGCCGGACTTCTTGAAGGTGATGAAATTTTGACCATTGATGATGTTGCGATGAATTCTTGGTCCGACGTAGCTACTGCTTTTGAGAATAACGAATATGGTATAGAAATGAGTATTGAAGTATTGAGAGGAACTCAAACTTTAGCATTTGATATTTCACCATATAATCATGATTTAGTAATTTCTCAAGGATTAATGGTTGTTGAAAGTTTTGTAGGTATTTCTCCGATATACGAATTTAATTTCTTCAGAAGTTTTTCCGCAAGTTTTGGGGACATTGAAACTTCAGCTGCGATGATTTTCACTACTCTTGATTTATTGTTTAGTAATGATCAAGTAGGTGTAGGAGATTTGGCTGGACCAGTTGGAATTTATTCAATAACTTCAAGAGCTTTAAGTGCTGGGTTTATTTCATTTTTAACTTGGACAGCTCTTTTAAGTGTTAATCTAGGAGTAATAAACTTGTTACCAATTCCCGCTTTAGATGGTGGTAGATTAGTCTTTTTAGGTTATGAAGTAATCACAACCAAAAAGCCTAATAGACGTGTTGAGAACACTCTTCATTACGCAATGTATTTACTATTGATGGGATTATTTGTATATATAACATTTAATGATATTTTAAGATTATTTAGTATAAGATAGAGGTGATTTTATGAAGCAAAGTTTATTTTTTGTACCAACACTAAAAGATGCACCTAAAGATGCTGAAGTAAAGAGTCATAAATTAATGAGTAGAGCTGGGTTAATAAAACAAGTAGCTGCCGGAATTTATACTTATTTGCCACTTGGGTACAAAGTTATTCAAAATATAGAAAGAATTATTAGAGAAGAACTCGAAAAAATAGATGCTAGCGAGTTATTAATGCCTGCCTTACAACCAAGTGATTTATGGAAAGAATCGGGCAGATGGGACAAATATGGCCCAGAATTAATGAGATTAACTGATCGAAAGAACCGAGACTTTTGTTTAGGACCAACGCATGAAGAGATTATTACTCAAGTTGTTCGAGACTATGTAACATCTTATAAGAAATTACCACTTGCGCTATATCAAATTCAAACTAAATTCAGAGATGAAATGAGACCTAGATTTGGATTAATGCGTGGTAGAGAATTTATTATGAAAGATGCTTATACTTTTAGTGCGACTAATGAAGGATTAGATGAATGGTATAAATTATTCTCTAAAGCTTATATTGATATCTTTAAGAGATGTGGACTTGATACTAAAATTGTTAACAGTGATGTAGGACAAATTGGTGGAGATGAAGCTGACGAATTTATGGTTATGAGTGAAGTTGGAGAAGACAATATCACATATTGCGATATGTGTGAATATGCTGCAAATCAAGAACATAGTGGGCTTAACGAAGGAGATCCTTGTCCAATTTGTGGAGCAGAAGTTAAGGTTGCTAGAGGAATAGAAGTAGGTAATATCTTTAAACTAGGAACTAAATATAGTGAATCAATGAATGCTAAATTCATTGATAGCAATGGAAAGCCACAACCAATGATTATGGGTTGTTATGGTCTTGGTATTAGTAGAACATTAATGGCGAGTGTAGAACAACATTCAACTGAGAATGGAATACTATGGCCAAAAGAAATCTCACCATTCCAAGTTCATATAGTCCCAGTCAATCTAAAAGATGAAGCTCAAAAAGACTTAGCATATGAAATTTATTATGATTTAAAACAAAAAGGAATTGAAGTTCTACTTGATGATCGTGCTGAAAGAGCTGGAGTTAAGTTTAAGGATGCTGATTTGATAGGTATTCCATATCGAGTTGTTGTTGGTAAAGACTCAGGAGAAGGATTAGTTGAATTTAGTGATAGATTCAAAGAGACTAAACAATTAATAAAAAAGACAGAAATTTTAGACCATATATAATATAGAAATAAAGGCCCGTTATTTTGGGTCTTTTTTATATTAAAAATTATAAAAAACAGCAAATAATAATTAATATTTAAAAAAAGTCAGAAAGTTATTGACAAAAGACTCAGAATTTTATATACTTTTAATTGCGGCGAATTAGAACCGAAATGTGGTTTTATTCACCGTTTAATTATGTTTATTTGGAAGCTGTTTAATGGTATTTACATCATTAAAAAAACTTTTTGTAAAAGTGTTGACAAGTAAACGTAAAGATAATATACTCTTTATTGCAGTGCGAAAAATCCAATTGGAAATCCACTGTGAAAAAGAAGTAAAAGAAACACACGAAAATTAATCAAAAGTGTTGACATAGTATTCTAATTATAGTAGAATATTAAACGCACGCTATGATTATCGTGCGACCAATTAGGTCTTTGAAAACTGAATAGAACAAGTCAATTTGAGTTTAGGAAAAAATACTAAAAGTTAAGAAAAAACAATTCATAAAATTATGGAGAGTTTGATCCTGGCTCAGGATAAACGCTGGCGGCATGCCTAATACATGCAAGTCGAACGAACAATCTTCCTTCGGGAAGTGCGTTAGTGGCGAACGGGTGAGGAACACGTAAGAAACCTGCCCCAAAGACGAGGATAAC
>JAOZRX010000018.1 GCA_029939945.1 Candidatus Izemoplasma sp.
TTTTTTACCTCCTAAATGTGGTCTAACGGGATTCCCTCCCACAATTAGTTGTATATCAACAACTAAGTGCTTAATTAATCTTTTATTATAATTCCCATATTTCTTGCAGATCCTGCAATAATATTCATCGCTGCTTCAACGTCATTAGCGTTTAAGTCAGGCATTTTTTGCTCTGCAATTTCTCGTAATTGCTTGTTAGTAATAGAACCAACTGTTTCTTGTAATGAATTACCTGCACCCTTTGATACTCCAGCTGCTTTTTTTAATAAATCACTTGCTGGTGGGGTTTTAGTAATAAATGTAAAACTTCTGTCATCATAGACAGTGATTACTACTGGAATAATTGAACCCATTTGCTCTCTAGTTTTTTCATTGAATTTTGAACAAAATTCTTGAATATTAACTCCTGCTTGTCCTAATGCTGGACCAACTGGTGGAGCGGGGTTAGCTTTTCCTGCAGGAATTTGCAGTTTTACTAAAGTCTTTATATCTTTAGCCACGAAAGACACCTCCTCTTTATTCGTGATGTGGTAAACAGATTTTTTTCAAATCCTCCCACTCAAAAAAATAGCATGGCATATTGCATGCCAAGCTATTATACTATATTAATATATATGATGTCAAGATATAAAATTTATACCTTTTCGATATCCTCAAAATCAAGTTCAACTGGTGTTTGTCTACCAAACATATCAACCAATACTGTGATTTCTTGTTTTTCAAAATCTATTGAATCTACAGTTCCAATTTGGTTCAAGAATGGACCTGTTGCAACACGTACTTTTTCTCCGATTTCAACATCAATTTTCGGTGCTTCCATTAATCCACATTTCTTAAGAATTGGGTTAATTTCTTCTGGAGGTAATGGTACTGGTTTTGTACCTCCACCACTTGATCCCAAAAATCCAGTTACACCAGGTGTGTTACGAACAACAAACCATGAATCGTCAGTTACTTCCATTTCTAAAAATACATAACCTGGAAATACCTTAACCATTTTTTCTTTTGTTGATCCATCTGCTTTTTTCTCAATCTTTAATTCTTCTGGAATCATTACTTGAAAGATTCTATCTTCCATCTGCATTGATTCAATACGACGCTCTAAGTTTAGTTTGACAGAATTTTCGAATCCAGAATATGTTTGAACAACATACCATCTTCTATCTTCCATTTTAAGCTCCTAAACCAGTAAGCCACAAGAATAAAGGTCTAAGTCCAAAGTCGATAATTACGAAAAATAATCCAATTAATATAATAAATCCGAATACACGAATTGATAAATTGATTATTGTTTCTTTATTTGGCCAAGAAACTTTTTTCATTTCTGAAATACTTGGTACAAAGAAAGGCCAAACAGATAATAGGAACGAAACAGCTCCAATTATAATTACAAATATTGAGAATATTGTAATTTTTAATGGTGAATTAAAAATCCATAAATCTGTATACTTTATTTCTAATACAGTACCTTCAACTAAGTAAACTCCAAGAACTAATACAATAATTCCTAAAACTCCTAAAAGTATCTTCTCAAACGGATACTCCTTTTTAAGAATCTCTATTACTTTATTTTTTTTAACTTCTTCTACTTTTTTTGCCATTTTATATTCTCTCCTATTTGCTTTCTTTGTGGATAGTGTGCTCTCCACATCGTTTACAATATTTTTTAACTTGTAATCTCTCTTTTTTATCTTTATTTTTATATGTTGTGTAGTTTCTAGATAAACAAACTTCACAGATTAAGATTATTTTTTGTCTCATATTATCACTCTCTTGCATTTATATAATTTAGCAAAGATATATATTTTTGTCAAGTTACTTAGCAAAATGTTTTTTTATTTTTACCTTTGCGCGGTGTAAAGAATTATAAATTTCTTTCTCAGTATATCCGCTTTTTTCTTTGATGAATGTGATGCTGTAGTTATTTAGTTCTCTTAAAGTATATACTAAATACTCGTTATTTGTTAGTATTTTTGCAATTTCTTTTTTCAGCAATTCAAAATATACACTATTTTGATTTAGATTGTTATTTGCTTCATAAATAAATAATTCATTGTTCTTATAGATTTCATGTCTTCTTATTTTTTTTGTTAAGATTGTACTATATTTTCTTTGAAGATTTTGTTCAAAATACTTTGTAAATGATTTTGAATAACTTTCATCAAATGAATTAATTGATTTATTTAAAATCATTAACCCTTCTTGATACATATCATCAAATTCATAGTATAGGTTAAATTTATATATTTTTTTAGAAATTAAGCGAGAGTACTTATCAAACATTAACTCTAGTGCGTCATTATTTCCTTCTCTAATAAGGTTAATGATTTCATAGTCATTATGTTTTTGATAAGTCAAATAGCTCATCCTTTCTTATGATATATCTCGTATAACACTAAAGCAGTAGATACACTAGCATTTAAACTGTTTACGTGTCCACTCATTGGAATTTTAACTATATAATCACAGTTCTCTTTTACAAGCCTGCTTATTCCTTTTCCTTCGTTTCCGATTACAACGCACAGGTTTGTATCTACATCAATCTCATGGATAGTTTGATCAGTTGAAGCATCAGTTCCAACAACCCAAAATCCATTATCTTTTAACTTCTTGATTGTTTGTGTTAAGTTTGTTACCTCAATAACATTAACATGTTCAATTGCACCTGTTGATACTTTTGCAACTGTTGAATTAAGTTTAACACTTCTATTTTTAGGAATGATAATAGCATCAATATTAAATGCATCAGCACTTCTTAAGATTGCTCCTAAATTATGTGGGTCTTCTAACGAATCAAGAATTACGAAAACTTTATTTACTTTTTCTGATTTTAGTGCAACTTCTAATGGTTGATATTTATAGTCATCTACTAGAGCTCCAATACCTTGATTATTTGAAGGCAATATCTTGTTAAGATTAAATTTATCAAGTTCCTTAATCTTTAGTTGATTTTTATTAGCCAAAGATAATAGCTCTGAATTCGAACCTTTTAGTATATATATTTCATAAATTTTGTGGTTAACTTTGATGGCTTCTTGTACAGTGTTTTTTCCTGTAATTATTATTGCCATAAAATCACATCCTTTTTCCTTCTATATTCTACCATACAATACTATGCATTACTATTGAAAAATAATGAAAAATATTGTCCTGAAAGTGTTTTATAGGTGATTGATGTTGATATAACTATTAAGAATATTAGTAAATTAAATAATGAAATATTAAATTCTGCAAAAAAAGGAATTATCGAACTTATTTAAATATAAAATGAGAACAAATTTGTTCTCATTTTATTATGATTTGTATTAGTTCATCAAGTCGTTCTTTATCTGAGCTTAAGTAAAGATATCCTATCAAAGCTTCAAATCCTGTAGCTTGTTTATATGTTGCTAAATTAGTATTTTTTGGTTTACGATCTGTATTTGCATTTCTTCCTCTTTTAAATACTGCAATTTCAGATTCAGTAAGGAATTCATATATTTTATCAAGAGCTTCTTTTTGTCCTTTTGCACTTGTAAATTTTATAGCTTCTTTATGTAACTTATCTACCTTTGTATATCCCTTAGTTAGTAAAAATTCTCTAATATATAGTTCATATATAGAATCTCCTAAATATGCAAGTGTGAGTCCGTTAAGTTGATTCATATTAAATAATTCCTTTTTGTTGAAGAATATTTCGATATTTATCTGCATTATCAAAATCTTTTTCTGCTCTTGCTTTGTTCCATAAAATATAAATATCTTTATCTTCTTTTGATAAAGGTTTTTTATTATGTTTTAATCCGAGAACATTAAAAAAATCATCAAATAATTTTTTCGCTGATAACAAGACGCTATCTTCTGTTTTACTTCTTAATAATTGATTAGCTTTTTTATTTAAATTTTGAAGTGCAGTTATAGCGTTAGCAGTATTAAAATCATTATCCATTGCATCAAGGAATTCTTTATATATAGTTAACAAATCAGGATCAATTTTCCCATTTCCATAAAGCATATCACTTAAATCTAACTTCAAATATAATGCTGAATAAGTTCTTAATATTTTTTCCCATTCTTTAATATAAACGTCAAGAGCTTCATCGGTATAATTAATAGGACTACGGTAATGTGTTGAAAGAGTAAACAATCTAAACCCATTAGGATTTACATCTAAATCTTTAACTAATATTACTTCTCCTTCACTCTTACTCATCTTACTATCTCCAATATTTAATAATCCATTATGCATCCAATATTTTGCGAGTGAGTGATTATTTAAAACCTGAGACTGAGCAATTTCATTTTCATGATGTGGAAACATTAATCCGCTTCCTCCACCATGTATATCGATTTGTTCTCCAAATATATCATCAATCATTGCCACACATTCTGTGTGCCAACCAGGTCTTCCCTCTCCAAATGGAGAATCAAACTTAATACCAACATCAGTCTTTTTCCATAAGGTAAAATCTAATGGATTTTCTTTTTTATTATTAATTTCAATACGAGCTCCAACTAATAAATCATCAATTTTTCTGTTTGATAATATTCCATAATTCTTAACTTTTGAGACTCTAAAATAAACATCTCCATCGACAACATAAGCAAATCCTTTATCAACTAAAATACCAATATATTCTATGATGTGATCCATGTAATTAGTAACTCTTGGTTTAATATAATCAATACTTGAATTAACTTTTTCAACGTCGCTTAAAAAGGCACTAATAAATTTATCAGTTATCTCTTTTTCGGTTAGTTCTAATTCAATTGCTTTTGTTATTATTTTGTCATCGACATCAGTAAAATTAGATACAAATTTAACTTTATAATCACGAAACTCAAAATAATTTTTAACAGTATCAAAAAAGATTACTGGTCTAGCATTTCCAATGTGAATATAGTTATACACCGTAGGTCCGCAGACATACATATTAACTATTCCCTTATGCACTGGAATAAACTCTTCAAGTTTATTTGAATATGAATTAAATATCTTCATGATTTCACTTCCTAAATGTTTTATTATCTATCCTATAATACGACTAATCAAATAATTAGTCAATTTTAATGATTTGAAAAATCAAGTTGCAAATTATACCTAAATTATATGTGAATACTCCCAATATGTAAACAATTAAAAAACAGGAGAATTTCTCCTGTTTGTTAATTCATTAAAGTTTTACTACGTTTGCAGCTTGTGGTCCTCTGTCGCCTTCAACCACATCAAACTCAACTTTTTGACCTTCGTCTAAAGTTTTGAATCCTTCTCCTGTGATAGCTTTAAAATGAACAAAGATATCTAGTTCCTCTTCTGTAGTAATAAATCCGTAACCTTTTTCTGAATTAAACCATTTTACTGTTCCAGTCATGTAAATCTCCTTTATTTTTTATTATTTGCAAGAGTAATTATAATATATTATTTAACATAATGCAAACAATATTATGTGATAATGGCTTGTTTAGACATTTATTTGATTTTTGTCATATTTAATTATAGATTCAAATAATGTATTTTATTATATATTTGAGAGACCAAACTTATTTATTATGAATATTGACAGAAACTAGTTTGAACATTTTTTTCACTAAAAAACCTCTATTTTGGTGTTTCAAAATAGAGGTTTATTAAAATTTTTACTTATTATCTTTTCTTAAACACATAAACCAATCTAGACAATATGAATCATCTTCTTCTGTTTCCATTCTTTCTTTTGCTAATCCACAGCTTCCTGCAGGTGGAACTATTAAATCATCACCAGGTCTCCAATCAGCAGGAGTAGCAACACCTTCAGAATCGGCTTTTTGTAAAGCTTGAATAATTCTTTTTATCTCATCAAAATTACGTCCTGTTGATAAAGGGTAATAAAGAATTGTTCTTATTTTTGAATCAGGATCCATTACAAATACCGCACGAACTGCTTGTGTATTCGATTGATTCGGTTGAATCATTCCGAATTTGTTAGCAACATTCATAGAAATATCCTCTATTAGTGGAAATGTTACTTCCATATTCTTCATTCCATTCCATTCAATCTTTTCTTGGATAGTTCTTAACCATGCTATGTGAGCATAAAGTGAATCTACACTAAGTCCTATCAATTCAGTATTCATCGCCTTGAATTCAGGTTGCATTCTAGCAAAAGTCATAAATTCACTTGTGCAAACTGGTGTAAAATCAGCTGGGTGGCTAAATAAAATAACCCATTTCCCTTTGTAATCTTCTGGGAAGTTTATTTCCCCTTGAGTAGTAGTTGCAGTAAATGAAGGTGCATCATCTCCAATTAAAGGCATTCTGTAAAATTCTCTTACTTCTTCCATTTTTAATAATCTCCTTTTATTTTATTATTTTAATAAGTAAACCTTGTTTGTTAATGTTATTTATTACAATTTACGCAAATTCCAGTGAGTAATACCTCTTCATTATTCACTTTGAATCCTTTAAGTGTAGCAGTACTATATTCGGTCTTCACTAAAGGAATATCGTATAATTTATTACATACTTTGCATTTGAAGTGAGAATGATCTTCACAGGTTAATTCATACTTATCTTCACTTGAACTAATCGTTACTTTTCTTGCAATATCCTTTTCTAAGAATAATTTAAGAACATTATAAACCGTAGTTTTTGATAAAGTATGTAGCTTCTTGCATAATGCTTTATAAATCTCATCTACATTAGGATGATTGTGGTTTATTTTTAAATAATCATAAATCATAACTCTAGTGTAAGATGGACTGATATTTGCTTCTCTTAAGTGAGTTTCGGATGATTTGTTCATTATACCACTCCTTTGTGTTCCATACATTATTATAATCATTACAATTATATTTTATCACTATTTTGTAGATGTTTCCAGCAATATGCACAATCAAAAAAAGCAAGCAAAATATAGCTTACTTTTTCCATATTTGATTATATTTTTTTTCATTAAATCCTACTAAGACAACTTCACCAAAAATAACTAAAGGCCTTTTAATTAACATGCCGTTATTAGATAGCAATTCATAAATATCATCTACATCCATAGTCTTATATTTATTTTTCATATCCAAATCTCGGTAAAGTTTTCCACTAGCATTAAAAAACTTTTTGATTTCTAAACCGCTTAGTTTATGGTATTTTTCCATTTCTTCTTTGGTTGGGACAGTTTGTTTTAGATCAAAAGTAGTAATTTCTATTTCATTATCATTAAAATATTTAACACCTTTTTTATATGATCCACAAGTCTTAATCCCGTAAACTTTTATCATTGGCTTGCCTCTTCAGTTTTAACTGATTCTTGTACTAATTCATTTATTCCTTCGATTTCTTCCTCAGTTAAGTATCTCCATTCTCCAACAGGGATATCTAACTTAACGTTCATTATTCTGGTTCTTTTGAGTGCAACAACTTGGTACCCCAAATAGTCACACATTTTTCTTATTTGCCTATTTAGTCCTTGTGTTAAAACAATATTAAATTCTCTATTATTTATTTTAGTAACTATACATTTATTTGTAATTGTGTCCGCAATTGGAATTCCATTTCCCATTTGAAATATAAATTCATGAGTAATTTCTTTATTTACTTCGACAATATATTCTTTCTCATGAAGATTACCAGCTCTTAGAATTTTATTAACAATATCGCCATCATTTGTCATAAAAATTAATCCTTCACTAGGCTTATCTAATCTACCTACATGAAATAATCTTTTAGGATGATTCAAAAAATCCACAATATTATTTTCAATTGTTGGGTCTGTTGATGAAACAATTCCGATAGGTTTATTAAGAGCTATGTAAATATGTTCAACTATATTATTAATGATATCTCCATCAACTTTGACAATATCTCCATCAACAACTTTTGTTCCCTTCTCAGGTAATTCGTCATTAATAGTAACTCTCTTCTCATCAATAAGCTTATCTGCTTCTCTTCTAGAACAAAAACCTGCTTCACTAAGATATTTATTTACTCTAGTTTCCAAAAAAATCATCCTCTCAATTTTGATTAATTTCTTTAACTCTCCCCACTTTTCCATCCTCAAGCATTACTTTAATTCCATATGGATGAGTTTGAGCATTAGTAAGAATTTTTTTGACAATCCCCTTAGTTAAATTCCCAGAACGTTGATTATGCTTTTCAACAATTGAAACAAAAATACCTTCTTTTATATTTGCTCTGTTATTACCGTTCATTAAATCACTCCCCAGTTCATTATATCAAAAAAATAAGCCTTATTATAGGCTTATTTTATTAATGAGTTTAATCTTTCAATAACTATTTCTTTTCCAAGAATTGCTAGTACTTGTGGTAAATCAGGTCCGTGCATTGAAGCAGTAGTTGCTATTCTAAGTGGCATAAATAACATTTTTCCTTTTGAATCACTAATTTTACCTGCTTCTTTTATTAAAGGCTTAATATAAGAAGCATCAAATACAACTAATCCAATAAGTAAATCTCTAAATGCTTTTAAAGTTTCATTTACACCTTCTTGATTTAAGAATTCTTTTCCTTCTTCATCAAGTATAAATTCTTGATCAAAGAATTCGTCATATAAATCAACAATCTCAGCTCCATAGCTGATTCTATCTTTAAATACTGAAACTAATGAATAAATCCATTCCTCAGATTTATTTTCTGCGATACCTTCTTCAATTAGATGAGGCATACAAAGTTCAACAGTTTCTTCTGTAGATAATTCTTTAATATATCTATTATTTATATAAGCTAATTTCTCTTTATCAAATCTTGCTGGTGATTTTGATAATCTTGATTCATCAAACATATCTATTAATTCATCATGAGATAAAATTTCTTCTTCTCCTTTAGGACTCCATCCTAATAGAGAAATAAAGTTAAATAATGCATCTGGTAAATATCCAAGAGATTGGTATTGTTCAATATACTGAATTATCGAGAAATCTCTTTTCGATAATTTCTTCATATTTTCATTAACTATTAATGTCATATGTCCGAAAATTGGTGGTGTCCAATTGAATGATTTATAGATCATCATTTGTTTCGGAGTATTTGTTATGTGATCTTCTCCACGTAATACATGAGTGATTTCCATTAAATGATCATCCACTGCACATGCAAAGTTGTATGTAGGAATACCATTGTTTTTCATCATTACCCAGTCACCAATATCTTCACTTTTGAATGTTACTTCACCTTTAACAACATCTTTAAATGTATATTCTTTATTTTTAGGAACTTTAAATCTTAACACAAAAGGTTTATCTTGTTCCGGAAGTCCAAGACACTTTTGTGAATAATGTAATTTATCGTTACCATCTTTTATTAATTGTTCTCTTTCGATTTCCAATTCTTCAGGAGTACAGTAGCATTTGTATGCTAGACCTTTTGTTACTAATTGATTAGCATATTTTTGGTAAATATCAATTCTTTCTAATTGACGATACGGCCCAAATCCTTTATCTTTATCAATTGATTCATCCCAATCAATTCCTAACCATTGTAAAAACTTAAGTTGAGACTCAGTGCCACCTTCAATATTTCTTTCTAGATCTGTATCTTCGATTCTTACAATAAATGATCCATTGTGTTTTTTCGCAAATAGATAATTGAATAATGCTGTTCTTGCATTACCGATATGTAAATCCCCTGTAGGGCTTGGTGCGTATCTAACTCGTACACTCATAATATCACTCCTTAACCTAAATTATTATAGTATAAGAATACATAAAAAACAATTAATTTAAAAAACTATACAAAAAAAACACAACGTGGGATGTTGTGTTTTTATGGCAATCTTAACGTTTACTGAATTGTGGTGCACGACGAGCTTTTTTAAGTCCTGGTTTCTTACGTTCTTTAACTCTTGGGTCTCTAGTAATAAGTCCTGCTGCTTTTAATACTTTTCTGTAATCAGCGTTTACTTCTAGTAAAGCACGAGTAATTCCGTGACGGATTGCTCCTGCTTGTCCTGTAATACCTCCACCATTGACATTAACTCTAATGTCAAATGTTGTCATGTTTGAAGTTTTGTCTAGTGGTTGTTCTACATCAAGTCTTGTTGCAGCTGATGGAATGTAGTCTTCAAATGTTCTTCCGTTTATTGTGAATTTACCTGTTCCAGGTGTTAAGATAACACGAGCAACTGAGCTTTTTCTACGTCCTGTACCTCTGTACATTACTTTATTAGCCATTAAATTTCACCTAACCTTTCAGTTCAAAAACTTGTGGTTTTTGAGCTATATGTGGATGATTGTTTCCAGCATACACATATAATTTTTTATACATTTGTCGACCTAATTTTCCTTTAGGAAGCATTCCTTTTACAGCGAATTCTACAATTCTTTCAGGGTGTGCGTTGTTCATTTCTTTAGCTGTAGTTGTACTTAGACCACCTGGATATTGAGAATGTCTGTAGTATTTTTTTTGATCCCATTTGTTACCTGTAAGCTCAATCTCTTTTGCATTGATTACGATCATGTAATCACCACAGTCAACATGTGGTGTGAATGTTGGTTTATGTTTACCTCTTAAAATTGTAGCAACTTCAGTAGATAAACGGCCAAGTCTTTGGCCTTTTGCGTCAACAACAAACCACTTGCGTTCGATGTTTTGATTATTTGCCATGAATGTTTTCATATTCATTCCTCCAATTATATTTATAATTTCGGGCGTGGGATGAAAATTGTGTAAATGTACCGAAATATATAATATAGTATTTGATTATCTTTGTCAATGAAATTAACTAGTTTTTTACTAATCAATAAATATCTTTGTGAAGTTTCCCACAACCTTCTTAACTGTACTCACCGAGATAAATGCATCATTATCAATTTCCCTAATTAACATAATGAATTTATTAAACTCGTATGATGAGATTATTGTATGCAGTATATCTTTTTCATGATGTGAATAAGCCCCTGTTCCTTTAGAAACAGTTACACCATGTTTTGTTCTTGATACAAGAAGATTGGCTATTTCTTCCCCTTTTTCAGTTATAACTTCAAGTTTTATATAGTTATAAGATGTATGTACTTTATCTATTACTAGACTAGTAATTATAACTCTTATTATAGTATAAATTGCAACTGCCCATCCAAACATAAATCCAGCAATTGATATAATGAATAAATTCAATGTTATACCGAGTGTTCCCATTGTAACATTTTTTTTGAACGCTAGATATTGGAATACAATATCCAATCCTCCAGCTGAACCTCCAACTCTTAAGTTTAACCCTGTTCCTATACCAATTAAGATTCCACCAACAAGTGCATTAGATAATAAATCATTTTCTAATATAAGATGAATTGGGAAAAGTCCTATAAATAAAGATTGTAGTAATACTGAATAAATACTATAATAAATAAATTTTCTTGTCATCTTTATAAATCCAAAAATAATCACTGGAATATTTAAGATAAATAGTAGAAGTCCTAAATTAAATGAAAGATTAAAGAATTTCTCAAATGCATTTAGAATTAACTGAGAAATACCAGTCAATCCTCCAGAATATAATCCAAGTGGATCTAAAAACCAAACGATACCTATTGAATAAATTAGACTACCTATTGCGATAATAATTATCTTTTTGTATTCTCTTTTTATAAATTCCATTATGATATTTTGTCTCCTGGAGATAAAGTAGTTGTTTCAAGTATTTCTAATGTTTTTTTGTTTTTACCGGCTAGAACCATACCTTCGCTTAATATACCGCGAAGTTTTACTGGTTTTAAATTCTTAACAACAATTACTTTCTTACCAATTAATTCTTCAGGAGTATAGTATTTAGATACCCCTGATACGATTTGTCTTACTCTATCTTTTGTATTTATTTTTGATACTAATAATTTATCAGCATTTGGATGTTTTTCACATTCTAAGATTTCTCCAACTACTAAATCTAATTTAATAAAATCTTCAATATCTATATAATTTTCTTCTACAACTTCTTCTTTACTATTAAGTAAATTCTGAATGTATTCTTCTTCTATTTTTTTATCTAATCTTGGGAATATTGGAGTAGGTTTATCAGTTACTTCAACTTGTTCTAGTTTCCCAAAACCAAGACTATTCCATGTTTGAAGATTTTTTGGAATATTTAGTTGTTTAAATAACTTTTTACTTGATTCAAGAAGAATTGGACTAAGTAAGATTCCAATATGTCTTAAAGATTCAACTAAGTTATATAATACACTTTCGAGTTCTGCTTGTTTAGCTTCATCTTTTGCGAGTACCCAAGGATAAGTCTCATCAATATATTTATTAGTTCTTGATATAAGTTTCCAAATGTTTTGAATTGCTTGAGAAACTTTTAATTTATCCATATCAGTTTTATATAGTTCGATTGTCTCTGAGACCATATTTCTAAGTCCTTCATCTACTTCGAAATATGATTTCTTAGGTTTAAATATTTTAGAATCAAAATATTTGTTAATCATATTTATTGTTCTATTTAACAAATTACCAAAATCATTAGCAAGATCATAATTTATTCTTGCGATGAAGTCTTCAGGGGTGAATACTCCATCTCCTGAATATGGTAATTCTTTTAATAAATAATATCTTAACGGATCAAGTCCATATTTTTTTATTAAGCTATCAGGGTAAACAACTTTACCTTTTGATTTACTCATTTTGCCATCCTTCATTAAATACCATCCATGAGCGTATAATTTAAAGTTTAATGGTACGTTTAATGCCATTAACATAATTGGCCAATAAATAGCGTGGAAACGTAAAATATCTTTCCCAACAACATGAACTACTTCATCACCATTCCAATACTTTTGATATAAAGAGTCATCATCAGTATTATATCCAAGTGCACTTATATAATTAGATAATGCGTCTATCCATACATATACAACATGAGCTGGATTAGATACAACTTTAACTCCCCAATCAAAACTTGTTCTGGATACACTTAAGTCGTGAAGACCTTGTTTAATGAATGCGACAACTTCGTTTTTTCTAGTTTCAGGAGTTATAAAATCTGGGTTATCTTCAATAAATTCTAATAATCTATTTTCATATTTTGATAACCTTAAGAAGTATGATTCTTCTTTTACAAGTTGAGTTTCTCTTCCGCAATCTGGGCAAGTATTATTTTCACCTAATTGTGTTTCAGTGAAGAATGCTTCATCAGACATACAATAATACCCTTCGTATTCTCCCAAGTAAATATCATCTTGTTCAAGTAATTGTTCAAATATTTTCTTAACAACTTTTTTATGTCTTTTCTCAGTTGTACGAATAAAATCATCATATTTAATATCTAATAATTTCCAGAGATCTTTTGTATTGTTCGCTAAAGAATCCACAAGATCTTGTGGTGTTTTATTTAGTTCTTTTGCGACAGTTTCTACTTTCTGTCCGTGTTCATCCATTCCAGTTAGATATCTTGTATCATATCCTCTTAAAGCCTTATATCGGTTTACTGTATCACAAAGAACAGTAGTGTAAGAGTTACCGATATGTAACTTACCACTTGAATAATAGATTGGTGTTGTAATGTAGAATGTTTTGCTCATTTTACCACTCCTTAAATAACAATAGTATTATATCTCATACTAGTTTTAAACAAAAGTTTTTTCTATATATATAAATAGATTATTTGTGATATTCCATGTAAACATCATTTTTTGGAATATTACGATTTTTAGCTACTTGTTTAATTGCATCTTTTGAAGATACTCCTGATTCGATTAATTTATTAACTTCCTCTAAAATTGATAAATCAGAAGAAATAACTTCATTTTGTTTACCTTGTAAAATTAAAACTATCTCACCTTTTAATTCTGTTATTTCCATTAAAGAGGAAGTTGTTCCTCTAATAATTTCTTCATATCTTTTTGTAAGTTCTCTAGCAATTACTAAATCTCTTTCACCAAAAACTTCAAACATATTAGTAACAGTTTTATGTATTCTATGTGGTGATTCATAAAAAATAATAGTTTCTTTTAAATCGACTAATTTCTCCATCTCTTTTTTTCTTTTACCTTCTTTACTATCTAAGAACCCATAAAAGAAAAATGGATGTGGGGGTATTCCTGACACTACTAAAGCGGTAAGAAGTGCATTAGCTCCAGGTATTGATACAACATTGAAATTATTCTTAATAGCTTCTCTAATCAAGAAATAACCTGGGTCACTAATTAGTGGATACCCTGCATCGCTAATAATCGCAATGTTCTGTCCATTACTTAGATTATTGATTATTTCATTTGTTTTAACTTCTTTATTGAAGTCGTGATATGTTTTTAATTGTTTTTTAATCTCGAAATGCTTCAAGAGTTTTCCTGAAACTCTTGTATCTTCGGCATAAATTATATCTACTAGGTTCAGTATTTTAACTGCTCTAAAAGACATGTCATCTAAATTACCAATTGGAGTAGCGACTAAATAAAGTGTCGAAAAGTTATTTTGAAAACTTTTTTGTCTTTGCATAAAATCACTCTTTTCCAAAATTAAATATTTTTAGAATTTCTTCAGTATATGAATTGTTTTCATGAACATATAATGGTTCTAGTATTTTAAGACCAGGAAGTCCATTATTTGATGCATCTATTAGTACCATATTTGAATCTTCACCAATTTTAGGGTAAACAAGTCTTAATCTCTTAACTGAGAACTTATGTTTAGTTAGCAAGTTAATTATCTCAATTAATCTTTCAGTACGGTGAACCATTACAAAACTACCTTTAGTCGTAAGAAGTCTTTTAGCTTCAATAATGATTTCTTCAAGAGTAATGAATACCTCGTGTCTAGCAATTGTTTTGTAGTCTGTTTTATTTATATGTGATGATTCCTTATATTTGAAAAATGGCGGATTACAAGTAACAATATCAAATTCGGAATTCTCATATAATTTATGAATTCCTTTTATATCTTGATTAACAATAGTTATTTGATCCTCAAGTTTATTTAATTCAATCGTTCTTTTAGCTAAATCAAAAACATCTTTTTGAAGCTCTACACCAATGATTTTAGCTTTTGTCTTCATTGATAAAAATAATGGAATAGGTGCATTGCCTGTACCTAAATCCAATATTTTCGATGTTTTTGAAAGTAAGTTAACAAAGTCAGCCAGCAATGTAGAATCTAATGAAAAATTAAACATATCTGGTCTTTGGATAATTTTAATTCCATCATACCCAAGCAAATCATGTATTACTTCTTTTCCCATAAAATATCACCTATTCTTGAGTGATAGCTAGTTTCTTTAAATCATAAGTTTCTATTTCAAGTAATTCTTCAAGAGTATAAGGTTTAATACCATCTTCTTGCGTTTGAACTCTAACTGATTTATCAATAATATTTACAGCAACCACTTTTCCTCTTCCATCAATAGTTTTAACAAATGAATGAATTTTCGGAAGTTCTCTTCTGTGTTCTTTATATGTTTCATCTTCATAACGAATACAACATAAAAGTTTACCGCATAATCCTGATATATTGACAGGATTAAGTGATAAATTTTGATTTTTTGCCATCTTAATTGATACTGTATCAAAATCACCTAAAAACGTATTACAACAAAGCAAGTATCCACAAGGTCCGATTCCACCAAGAAACTTGGCTCCATCTCTCGTTCCTACTTGTCTTAACTCAATTCTTACCTTGAATTCATTAGCTAAATCTTTAACTAACTCTCTAAAATCAACGCGTCCTTCTGCGTTGAAATAAATAATTAATTTTGTTCTATCTAATGTGTATTCACACCCAAGTAATTTCATATCAAGTTTATTGTTCTTAATATGTATAGATACTTTTTTCAAAGCTCCAGGGATATCATTTTGATTTCTTGTGTGTTTTGAAATATCCTCATTTGTTGCTTTTCTAAGAACTGGTTTCAGTGTTGAAATAACCTCAGAGTCCTCAATATATTTAACACCCTCAATTACTTCACCTAGTTCAATACCTCTTACTGTTTCAACTACTACTTTATCATGTAATAAAACATCAAGTCCTGCTGGGTCAAAATAATATTTTTTTCCAACAGCTTTAAACCTGATGCCAATAACTGTGTTAGCCATGATGTTACCTTCTTTCTAAACTTAGCAATAAATTATCGTATGCTAGCCTCTCGTTAATATAGGAATTAAGCCTTGATTTTAGACGCAACATTTTTTCTAGTTCTTCTATCAGTCTGTTTTTAGTTTTGTTACTTGAGATAATATTTAATGTATCGATTTCATCTTTGAAAACTATATTTGTCATATCGTTAATTTTATAGTTAATTATATCTTTCTGATAAATAATTAATAAAGATAAGAATAAATTACTTAATAACTTATCTTGATATATTATACTACTATTTTCTTCAAAGTAAATGATTATTGATTCATCATTACTAGCTATAAGATTATTTATTTCTTTTATTAAATCCAAAATTTCTAAAAAATACTCATTATTTACGATATCAATCGCTTCAGTAATTGAATTAGTTAAATTAGATGCAATTCTTGAAACTGAGGAAGGATATCCCGATTCAACTAAGTCTCCTTCAATGATTGCATTATTTAGTGATGAAAACTGAACAACTTGAGACCTAGAAATGATTGTTGGTAATATTTTATTTATGTTATCAGATGTTAAAATAGCGTAAGTTCCAGGATAAGGTTCTTCTAAGAACTTTAAAAGTGAATTTGCGGCATTAACATTAATCGTTTCAATATTTTTAATAATATAAATCTTTGGACCTGGTTCAATTCTTGTTTTAGAAAATTCTTTTTGTAAATCAATTATTTGTTGTTTTCTAATTGAATTTTTAATGGGTTCTATTACATAAACATTTGGATGTGTTTTATTAATTATTCGACGACAATTATGACATTTTTGGCAAGGAATCTCTTCCCCCGTACAAAGCAGCATTTGAGCAAAATACAGAGCTGTTTCGTACTTGTAAGTTCCTCTTTCTCCTTCAAATAAATAGGCATGAGAAAGGCGGTCTTTTTTAAGACTGTTTTCAAGTAATTGAACAACTTTTGGTTGTGTTGTTTTTATTTTATCAAAAGCCATAATACCACCTTATAAAATATTCTTAATTATTTTTATTGTATCATCGATTACTTTCTCGATAGGTTGTGTTCCATCTACTAATTTAAATCTATTAATATATTTTTTTGCAATAATCATATATCCTTCATATACTTTTTCATGGAATTTTAAACTTTCTAAATCTAAACGATCTATTTTTCTTGAATTTGAAAATACACGTTTCAGTCCAACACTTGGAGGAACATCAATAAATATAGTTAATTCAGGTAATTGATCTCCAATTGCAAATTTATTTATTTCATATACTTTATCAATGCCGAGTTCTCTAGCATGTCCTTGATAAGCTAAACTAGAATCAATAAAGCGATCACATAAAATGATTTTATTATCTTCTAATGCAGGTAATATCTTCTCATTAAAGTGTTGGCTTCTTGATGCAGCAAAAAGAAGTGCTTCAGCGTGAGCATCCATTTCGGTGTTATCAATATCTAAAATAATACTTCTTATGTCTTCAGCAATTTTTATTCCGCCTGGTTCTCTTGTTGTTAAAATGCTATATCCCTCTTCAGTTAAGAATTTTTCTACACCAATAATAACTGATGTTTTCCCAGAACCTTCAGGACCTTCAAATGTAATAAATTTTCCGTTCAAAATAAACACTCCTCTTCTTTGATAATAATTATCTCATATTTTTATAAAAATATAAATATCATTTTAATATAAATATCTAATACTGTGATATAATTATATTAGAAACTTGGAAAGGTTTGGTCTATTATGAGAGTTACTGTTACTAATTTAACGTTTGGCTATGATTATCGTACTGTTTTAAAAGATATTTCTTTTAAATTAAATTCAGGCGATTTTTTAGCTGTGGTTGGAAATAATGGTAGCGGTAAGTCTACTTTAATAAAATGCATCTTAGGAATCAACAAAATTCCTCCTAAGAGAATTTTTCTAGATGATGTTGATATTACTGAATATAAAAATTTCAGAAACATTGGGTATGTCCCTCAAAAATTTGATGATTTCAACTATGAGTTCCCAATTACGGTAAATGAAATATTACAAGTATCTAGATATAATAAGATAACTGAAGATGAGAAACTAGAATTACTTGACAAAATAGGAATATTAGAGCTTCAAAATGAAAATATTAATGAACTTAGTGGTGGAGAATTACAGAGAGTTTTTATTGTTAGGAGTTTAATGAACAACCCTAAATTGTTAATTCTTGATGAACCTACTGCTGGTGTTGATAAAGAAAATGTGGAAGGATTTTATAAAACTGTTAATGAGCTTAATAAAGAGGGTATTACTATCATGTTAATTACCCATAATATAAATGAATCAAAAGCTAATTTTACACATTTGCTTTCAATTCATAATGGAGAAGCAAATTTGAAGGAAGTTAAAAGGGGGGATGAAGATTGATTATTTTAGCAACAAATGAACCGTTTATCTTTGCCCTGTTTGAATATTCGTTTTTAAGATATGCTTTGATTACTGGAATTATTATGGGATTTATAACTCCCTTAATTGGATCATTTGTAGTAATAAGACGTTTAAGTTTTATTGCCGATACCTTATCACATTTTAGTTTGGCAGGATTATCAATTGGATTATTTTTAATTAATATTATTGGAATGACCTTTATTAGTGATCCACTATATTTAGCAATGATTTTCAGTGTTATTGGTGCACTTTTTATTGAAATACTTCGTGGTTACTACCAGAACTATAAAGAAATATCAATGCCAATTGTTATGAGTTTAGGAACTGCATTAAGTGCATTGTTTATTTCACTTAGCGGTGGATTTAATAGTAGTATTTACAATTATCTATTTGGAAGCATCTTAACTGTTGGTAATGATTATTTATTATTAATGAGTGTGACTGGAATAGTTCTTATATTATTAATTGTAGTATTCTACAAAGAAATGGTAATAATTAGTTTTGATGAACAATATGCTAAACTACTCGGAATTAAGATTGGACGTTTCCAATTTGTCTCTACTTTAATTCTTGGTGTGGTAGTTTCATTATCCATCGCAACTGTTGGAGTATTATTAGTTTCTTCTTTAATGATTATTCCTGTAGCTGCAGCTATGAAAGTCGGTAAAAGCTTCAAAAACACAGTCGGAATAGCAATATTTTTTAGTGAAATTTCAGTTATTGGTGGGTTATGGCTGTCTTATGAATTAGATATAGCATCAGGAGCAACAATTGTATTAATTAATATTTTGATTTTAGTATTAGTTGGTCTTTTCAAAAAATTCTTTATTAGTAAAAGGCTTAAAAAAACACAATCAGAAATTACAATATAATAAAAATGAAATAGTTAACTATTTCATTTTTATTTCATCCCTAATTAATACATTCCTCTACTCAATCCGAAGAGAGAATTGTATTTCCCTACATAATTATTATATACTTATATCATTCATAGCAAAAGGACATATTTGTCCATAACTTGATTAATTATCGCGAAAACTGTCAAGTAAAATTATACTAATTAATATTTTTATATATTATGTTGATATATTAATAAATGAGGTGAAAAAATGGAAAATTTAATAAAGTATCGAAGAGACCTTCATCAAATTCCTGAAATTGGAAGAAAAGAATTTAAAACTCAAGAATACTTACTTAATACATTAAAATCAATGGGGCTTAATCCTGTGATTATTTTTAATACTGGTGTCTATGTATTTTTAGATTATGGAAATAAAGAAACAACAATGTTTCGTTCTGATATTGATGCTTTAAAAATAGAAGAAAAGAATGATATTGATTTTCTTTCAACTCGTAATGGATTTATGCATGCTTGTGGACATGACGGCCATATGTCAATGTTACTTGGGTTTGCAGATTACTTAAAGGATAAAACTCATTTTAATCGTAATATTCTATTATTGTTTCAGCCAGCTGAAGAAGGTCCTGGAGGAGCGAAAGAAATTGTAAAAACGGGATTATTAGAAAAACTAAAAGTTACAGAAGTATATGGAATCCATTTATTCCCGAATTATGAAGAAGGCAAATTGATTTCAAAAAGTGGTTACTTAATGGGAAGCATTACAGTAATAGACATTGAAATTATTGGTGAAAGCGCTCATGTAGCAATGAAAAAGGAAGGAATTGATGCGTTATATTATGGTTCTTTATTTTACGTAAACCTAATGGATTTATTAAAAACTAAAATAAAAGATGAGAATTATATTCTTAAATTCGGAAATATGACGTCAGGTTCTGCTAGAAACATTGTATCAAACCATACATTATTTGAAGGATCACTAAGAACTTTAGATGAGAAAACTAGATTACTAGTTCTAAATATAATTGATGAATTAAGCATTAAATATAATAATGAATACGGTGTTAAAATCAATGTGTTAAAAGAATTTCTGTATCCCTCAGTAAACAATGATGTCTCTGTATACAAACGCTTTAGAACGCTAATTAAAGAGGATTTTGAGCTAATTGAATTAAAAGAGCCATTAATGGTTAGTGAAGATTTCTCATTTTACCAACAAGTATCAAAAGGAGTCTTTTATTTCCTTGGAACAAAAAACGAGAAACTAGGATTTACTCATTCACTTCATAATGATCAATTTAATTTCAATGAAGAAGTATTAAAAGTAGGAGTTAAAACTTATATAAAACTAATTAATAGTTACTAAAAGGTACTTATTTCAGTACCTTTTTCAAATATTACAGTATTTCATTTTGTAAATCTTTTTTTGTATTTTATAATATTTATATATAATATACGGAGGTAAACTATGAGATATCAAAACGAGATGTTACCAAAAGGATTGAGTAAAATTAGCGAAACAAAAGTAATGAATCAAGATAGTGTATTAGATGCATTATTAGTTAAACATATGGCACCGAAAAATAAATGGGCATATTTAGTAGTAATTAGTGGGTCATGTAATTTCATATGGATTAACAATCCAGATGATATTATGATTGCTGATACTGATCACCCTATCATCATTACACCTGAAAGATTTCACCAAGTAATAATCACTGGTGATATAACATTTAAACTTGAGTTTTATATGTATGATAAAGATTTAGCTTATGAGTTAGATAACACAGCTATAAGACCTGGATTTGACTATTAAAAAAGGACTGGAAAAAAAATCAGTCCTTTTTAATTGTAATTAATTCTTTTGGAAATTCATTCAATATAGTACATCCATCTTTTGTAAGAATTACATCATCTTCAATTCTAACTCCACCCAATCCTGATATATATATTCCAGGTTCAATTGTGACACATGCTCCAACCTCGAGTTTCTTAAGATTTGCTTGAGATACTCTTGGTCCTTCATGAACATCTAACCCAAGACCATGTCCAGTACCATGCTTAAAGTATTCTCCGAACCCAGCCTTTGTAATATAATCTCTACAAACACTATCTAATTCTTTTCCAGAAATCCCAGCAACTGCTGCTTCTACTCCTCTTTTTTGAGCTTCCATAACAATGCTATATATGTTTTTTAATTCTTGTGATACTTCTCCCATTGCCACAGTTCTTGTCATATCAGAACTGTATCCTTTATAAAAACATCCAATGTCAAGTGTTACTAATTCTCCCTCTTGAATGATTTTATCGCTTGCCATTCCGTGAGGCATAGCACCTCTAACTCCACTTGCTACTATAAATCTTTCCCAAGTTGAATCGGCACCTAACTCAATCATTTTATTTTTCAATAATACTTCGATATCTCTTTCAACCATCCCGGGTTGAATAATATCTAAAACATACTCTAAAGCCTGATCAGTAATCTGACATGCTTTTTTCATTAATTTTATTTCATCTTCAGTTTTAGATATACGAAGACTTTCAATAACATTATCCATTGGATAAAGATCACAATCTAATTTACTATATAGTTCAAAATCATTATATCTAATTTTTTTATCAAAACCAATTTTTGCAATATTCTCAATCTTAATAACCTTATTAATTGCTTCTATTATAGAACCTTCTATTTCGATAAAAGTAAAGTCAGGTACTTCTTTCTTAACTTGATCTCTATATCTAAAATCAGACAAAAAATACTGATAATTTTCACCAATTACTGCGAATCCATAAGATCCAGTATATCTTGTAATATAATATAGATTTTTTGCTGCTTGTGGATTTTCTAATCCAGATAACAAAATAGCGTCAAATTCACTATTTCTAATAATTTGTCTTAATTTTTCCAGCATATTTTCCCTCCTACTTTGAAAACATTAAAATATGTTTTACATCTTCTTTAGTTAGTTTTACAAATTTACCAAGTGTTTCACCTTTGACAGATTTTTCTGCTATAAGATCAAAATCAGGATCAATGATTCCAATATCTTTTAGTCTTAATGGCATCCCTAGTGTTCTATAGAAATTAAACACTTCTGATATTCCTCTTTTAGCAACATAAGCCTTATTTTCTTCAGGTTCTATTCCCCATACATTAACTGCGAATTCATAGAATTTTTCAGTATTTTCTTCACTTAATATGTGTTTCATCCAGTGTGGAACTAAAATAGAAAGACCATCTCCGTGAGCAATATCATAATAAGCACTTAATACATGTTCTGTTATATGGTTAAATCCTTCAAAATCTTTAGAAAAACCTGTTAATCCATTTAAAGCTAAAGTACTTGAAAACATTAAATTTGCTCTTGCTTCATAGTTTTCCGGTTCATTTAAAGCGATTGGACCATAGTGAATTACAGTTTTCATTATTGCTTCACATATTCTATCATTTAAATATGATTTTTCGTTACTAAAATAAAATTCATATACATGTGTTAGTGTATCAACAATTCCACATCCAGTTTGATGTTTTGATACTGTATAAGTAACAGTAGGATCTAATATTGAAAATTTAGGGTTAGTATAAGGTGATCCCCAACCATTCTTCTCATTTGTTTCAAAATTAGTAATAACACTACCCGAGTTCATTTCAGAACCAGTTGCTGCAAGTGTTAAAATTGAAGCAATTGGTAATGCTCCTTTTGATTCTACCTTATATGAATAAAAATCCCAAGGATCTCCATCATATAAAGCCGCAGATGCAATTCCTTTAGAAGCATCAATAACGCTACCTCCACCAACACCTAATACTAAATCAATATTATGTTTTTTACATAAATCAGCACCTTCTCTAACTGATTCAATACGGGGATTTGGATCAATTCCTCCAAGCTCAAAGATATTGATATCTTCTTCTTCTAACAATTTAATAACTCGATCATATAAGCCAGTTTTTTTAATACTACTTTTTCCATAAACTAATAAAATATTCTTTCCAAATTCTTTTGAAAGTTTTCCAATTTTATTAATTTCGTCTTTGCCAAAATATATTTTAGTACTGTTATAGAAATAGAAATTTTTCATAATTATCACCTCTCAAAATAAGTATAACATTTATTCATATAATATATCATCACAATTACATCTTTTTTTTGTTGTTAATAATGACAAAAAATAATGCTCCTGCTCATTGCACAACCCAATCATATAATATATACTATATGATAGTGAGGTGAAATTATGAAAGCAAAATTAAGTGAATATTTAACCAATCAAAAATTAAAAATTAAAGAATTAGTTGCTGACTTGAGTAAGGAATTTAAATATGTAAGTATTCTTGGTGCAGATACCATAGGTTATACTTACGGTGTTTCAAGAACAACTAGTAGTGTCGGTGATTCTAGTTGGAGTGAAAGAGGATTTGTTATTAGAGTTTATAATGGAATAAATTATAGTGAGTACTCTTTCAATTCTTTAGATAATTTAGAAAATATAAAAAGTAGAATTAAAGAAATTTCAGTAAGTGATATTACTATCTTAAAAGAAAAAGGAATAATTCTAAATAAATATCCTCTAATTGATGAAGATGAACTTACTGATGAATTTTACTCTGAATATGATCAAGACCCTTTCGCAGTTCCTAGTGAAGAAAAACTTAAAAGAATGACTGAATTGATGAATATTGGACTACAAAAAGACGAACATTTTATTGATTTTAGAGTTAGTTATGAAGAAGTAAAAATCTCTAAAATATTTATATCGACTAAAAAGGATTTAGCTCAGAGTATTTTATATACTAATATGTCAATTGTTGGAATAGCTAGAAAAGATGGAAATGTTAAATATGATTACACAGGATTCAGTGGATTAATTGGATTTGAAATCTTTAATCAAGCAAAGGATAAAATTGATATAGTCGCCAAAAGTGTTATTAGTTTATTAGATGCAAAAAGAGTAAAACCTGGAGAATATGAAATTATCTGTGATCCATCTGTTAGTGGATTAATAGCTCATGAGGCTTTTGGACATGGTGTTGAAATGGACATGTTCGTTAAAAACCGCGCAAAAGGACAAGAATTTATTGGTAAAGAAGTTGCTAGTGATAAAGTAAATATGCGTGATGGTGCCAAAAGTGCTGTAGAAGTTGGAACATATTTATTTGATGATGAAGGTACTTTAGGTACAGATACTTTGATTATTGAAAATAGTATATTAAAATCAGGTATTAGTGATTTATTGAGTGCATTAAAACTTGGGACAGTTCCAACCGGAAATGGACGAAGAGAAAGTTTTGAAAGAAAAGCTTATGCTCGTATGACAAACACATTCTTTGAGGGTGGAAATGATTCTCTAGATGATATGGTTAAATCCGTTAAAAAAGGATATATTCTTGAAGGATATTTTAGTGGGATGGAAGATCCTAAAAACTGGGGAATTCAATGTGTAATAGCTAAAGGAAGAGAAATTATTGATGGTAAATTTACTGGAGTAGTAGTAAGCCCGGTATTATTAACTGGATATGTCCCTGATTTATTAAAATCTATTTCAATGGTCTCAACAAATAATGATATGGAATTAAGTGGAACAGGAGCTTGTGGAAAAGGTTATAAAGAATGGGTTAAAACTTCTACTGGTGGAACGTATATTAAAGCTGTCGGGAGGTTAGGATAATGTTGAAAGATATTATAAAATTACTTAAGAATAAAACTAATGTTGATGAATTCAAAATTACTGAAACAGTTACAACATCTACAGAATTATTTTTTATAAAGGATGAACTTAACCTATCACGTGGTAAAGATGTTACACATATCAATTTAACTGTTTACCGTAATTTTGAGATTGAAGGTAAAAAACTCAAAGGTTCAAGCACAACAAAAATATCACCTACAATGTCTATTGAAGAGATTAGTGATAAAGTTGATAACGCATCTTTATCAGCATCATTTGTAAACAATGAGTACTATGACCTAGTAGAACAAACAGACGATATTCCTAAAGAAATAAAAAGTAAATTTAGTGAAGGTAATGTTATTGAACATATTAGCAACCTTGTTAAAGATTTATTCAGTGAAGAAAATTCAGTAGTAGGAGCATCAATAAATTCATGTGAATTCTTCATTAATCAAAAACATATTAGAATAGTTAATTCAAATGGATTAGATGTTGAATATAAATCTTATAGTGGTCAGATAGAATTAATCACCGAAGCAAAATCAGAGACAGAAGAAGTTGAACTTTTTGAAGTTCTAGATTTCTCTGATTATAATACTTCATGGATTAAGAAATCTGTTAAACAAGCTTTGATTAAAACCAAATTAAGAGCAGAAGCAACACCTCTTAAAAAAATAAAAGATATCCCAGTAATACTTACTGGAGAAGCAGTTAGCACATTCTTTTCATATTACGCTGCTAAGACTTCGGCACAATTAGTTTACCAAGGAATATCACAAAGTAAAATTGGTGATATGATTCAGACAGGTGACATAATTGGTGATAAAGTAACTGGTTCTAGCATACCTGAAATGGAAAATTCTACTTATTCTAGATATTATGATAGTGATGGATATTTCTTAAAAGAAGTTCCAATGATAAAAGAAGGAAAACTACTAAGATATCTTGCTAATAAAAGATTCGCAGATTATTTGAATATTGAACCAACTGGAGCAATGAGAAATATCGTTATAGAGGGTGGAAGCAAGTCAATTCAAGAGCTTAAAAAAGGACCACATCTTGAATTATTCAACTTCTCAGATTTCCAAATGGATGTTTTGACTGGAAACTTTGGTGGTGAAATTAGATTAGGAATGTATTTTGATGGTGAAACATCAATTCCTATTACTCTTGGTAGCATCACTGGGAATGCAAAAAAAGTTGAACAAGAAATGTATTTCTCGAAAAAACTACAAAAATTAAATGGCTTTATTGGCCCTAAAATTATAAAAATTAAAAATGTATCGATGGTAGGAAATTAGGTAAAAAAAGATATTCTCGTAATTGAGAATATCTTTTTATTTCTTCAACATAAATGCCACTAAGTTTAAATTATTATAATCTTTGAATCCATTTTTCTCATAAAATATTTTCTGACTTTCAGTATTATCTGTAGACAATATTATCTGTCTAACATCTTGATATTTTTCTATAATATGTACAATCAATTTAGATCCTATACCTTTGTTTTGATAGGCTTTAAGGACAAGAATATCTTGTATATAAATTATTGTATTACTATCGCCAACAACCCTGACAAGCCCTATAAGCTTATTTTTATCATATGCAGCGTAACAATGTAGTGAATTATTCACTCCAGCAAATAATTTTTCTTGTTCATCAGTATATGAAGTCCAGTTATTATCTAGATATAATTCAAATATATCAGTTTTATTAAAAACTAATTTCTTATATGTTATTTCATTCATGATAAATTACTTCTTTCAAAAACAATCCACAACTCGGAGCTTTCCATCTTACTTCTGATGAATTTTTCATATCAATAAAATCAAGGATTGAGTTATCTATATTACCTTTTGCTATCTCTATTAGAGTACCTACAAGATACCTAACCATATATCTTAAAAATCCTTTTCCAATAATTGAAATATATATATGCGAATCAGTCTTAACTATTTTAACATCAAGAATTTCTCGAATCATTAATTTATCTTCCTCAGTTTTTGTAAAACTTGTAAAATCATGAGTTCCAATTAACTTGTTTAATTCTTTTTTTAATATATCTATATCAAAATCAGTTACAAACCATTCATAATCTCTTTTTATAGGATCATATTCATCATAGTTAATAACATACATATACTCTTTTGATAACACATCATATCTACTATGAAAAGTTTTGTGAGCTTCAAAACTTGATTTTATATAGATTGTGTCTGGTAGATAACTATTAAGAACTCTACCAAAATTACTTGGAATTATTTGACTAAGAGTATCAAAATGAAATACTTGATTCAATGCATGTACTCCCTTATCTGTTCTTCCACTTGAATGTATAGTGATATCTTCCTTCGTTAAAAATTTTAACCCCTTTTCAATATCTCCTTGAACAGTCCTCAAATTAGGTTGTTTTTGAAAACCAGAAAAAACTGACCCATCATAAGAAACAATACATTTAACTCTGGTATATTTATGATTATTCTGTGTTTCATAAACTTTTATAATTTGGGAATTCTCAAAAATAAACTTAACCGTGACAAAACTGTTTAACTTCGTATTGTCATACTCATATTTAAATGATATATCACTATATATAATGTCGTCAGTTTCTTTGTAATTTGTAATTTCAAATGCTAGTAACTGATATTTCTTAAACTCTTTTTCAATATCTCCAAGAGAGAACATAACATTTTTAAAGAAATTCCTTATTCCAAATTTTTTATGATTAATAATATCTTTTAAAACTTCTATATCTTTATTAACCCAGGCTAGATAAAATTCGTTAACAATTTCTATTTTATTCATTTATAGATACACTCTAACAAAGATAGTTGATGCTAGCACTACTACACAAAAAATCATAACTAGAGTATCTCTGTAATGCCATGTTAATATATGAATTCTTGTTCTTGGATTACCTGGAATGAAGCTTCTTGCTTCCATTGCATTTGCAAGGTCATCACTTCTTTTGAAACTAATTATAAACATTGGAACCAAAAGTGATATTATCTGCATAACTTTATCTTTTAATTTACCCTCTGAGAAATCAACTCCTCGGCTTGCTTGTGCTAACATTATTTTGTTAGCTTCATCCAGTAAAGTAGGTATATATCTAAGTGCAATTGATATAATTAAGGCGATTTCTTCGGAATTAATTCTAACTAATTTAAGCGGTTTTAAAATTCTCTCAAGACCTAAATTTAAGTCTGTTGGTCTAGTAGTAAGCGTCAATATAGTAGACAATGTAACAATAATAATCAATCTAACCATGATAAATGATGCACCTAAAAGTCCATCTTCATAGATAACAAAATCACTTGAACTAATCTTAAATCCAGGTGAGAATAATGATAGCATTGTTAATATCCCTACAATAACAATTATAAGGTATAAGAATCTTGATTTAATATATCTTCTAGTGAAATACCAAGTTAATATTATTAAAATCATTAAGATTAAGTTGACACTAGATAGGGTCAATTCAGTATCAAAAATAACATCTCCAGTCTTAATAAATACTACTTGAAATGAGAAAGTAAACAGTAGAAGAATCATAATAGGCCTAAGTCCTCTTGCAATTCTCATAATTGGAATTCCTCCAATTTTCAGGATTAATAATACTCCAACAAGCATATATACTATGTGTGAAATATCTTCAAATAAGAAGGCACTAATCATTAGTAATCCAAGAGCAATTATTTTACTTCTAGGATCCATTTTATATAAAAAACTATTTCCAGGGATATATTGACCAACTATAATATTTTTCATTATAAAGCCCCCTTAACAAGATTGAAAAGTTCATCTACATTATGAGGTTTTGAATCAAATTTAATATCTAATTTTTCTTCAAGTTGTTTTGTAATTTGAATAATATCAGGTAAGTCTAAATTCCATTCAGTTATATGTTTATCGCTAAATAGACTATTAGGAACACCATCAAATACAAGTTCACCATCATACATTACTAAAGCTCTGCTTGCATACTTATAAACAGTATTCATGTCATGAGTAATTACAATAATTGTTTTATCAAGTTCTTTATGGATTGAAGTGAATAACTCAAGTAGAGCATCTCTTCCTTTTGGATCTAACCCACTAGTTGGTTCATCAAGAACTAATATGTCTGGTTCCATTGCTAATATACCTGCAATTGAGACTCTTTTTTTCTCTCCACCAGATAGATTAAAAGGACTTCTACTTAAATAATCTTCGCTTAATCCTACTAATTTAATAATCTCTTTAGCTCTTTCAATTGCTATTTCTTCTTTTATACCAAAATTTTTCGGACCAAAAATAATATCCTTTTGAACTGTTTCTTCAAATAATTGATATTCAGGAAATTGGAAAACAAGTCCAACTTTCTGACGAAGTGGATTAAGTTTTATTCTCTTATTTTTATTTGTATTTTTCTCAATTTTAATTCCATAGATTGTAACAGAACCAGTAGTTGGTCTAATTAATGCATTCATATGCTGTACTAATGTTGATTTTCCACTACCCGTTTCACCTATTAATGTTATGAATTCCCCTTTTTCAGAGATTTCAAGATTAATATTTTTTAGTGCGGAGAAATTCTTACCATCAAAAGATGGGTATGAAAAACTTACTTGTTCAAACTTAATTGCCATAGTATATCTTTCACTTTCTCATTTTTGATATTTGCTTCATCTAATTTATACATCAATTTTAATGGTAATAATAATTCCAAATTAGATGAATTTAATACTTCTTTATCATTTAAGATTGTATTAGTTTCTCCGATTGCTAATACTTCTCCATCTTTTAATATAATTATTCTATCTGAGTTAACTGCTTCTTTCATTTCATGAGTAATCGAAATAATTGTTTTACCTTCTTTATTTAATTCTTTAATATATCCAATTATTGATTCCCTACCTTTTGGATCCAACATAGAAGTAGCTTCATCAAATATTATTATATCGGTATTCATTGCAAGTATCCCTGCAATAGCAACACGCTGTTTTTGCCCCCCGCTAAGAGCATGAGGTTCTTTTGAAATATATTCAAACATATCAACTTTTTTAGCATATTCAACTATTTTATTAATCATATCTTCTCTCTCGAAGTTAAGATTTTCCATACCAAAAGCGATATCATCTTCCACAGTTACTCCTACAAATTGATTGTCAGGATTTTGGAATACTATACCTATTTTTCTTCTAATTTCATGAACTGTATCTTCGGTTAATAACACTTCATCTACGTAGATATCTCCCTTGTCAGCTTTTAATAAACCTATAATTAACTTTGCAAGTGTAGATTTTCCGCTTCCATTATGTCCAAGAATAGATATCCATTCACCTTTTTTAATAACTAAATTAATATTCTTCAAGGCAGTGATATCTTCGCTGTATGAAAACGATAAATCCTTTATTTCTATTGTGTTCATAAAATCAACTCCATTTAACGTCTAATTATATCAAAATATATCTTAAAAAGCGATAAATATCACTTATTATTTCACAAAAAAACAAGCTCAATGAGCTTGTCTTTTACTATTATTCTACGAATTCAATTATAGCCATAGGAGTTGCGTCTCCACGTCTTGGCCCAACTTTATAAATTCTTGTATATCCACCGTTTCTATCTTTGAAACGAGGCGCAATATCTTCAAATAATTTTTGTACGGCATTTTTCCCGTCACCAGCATCTAAGAATCTAACAGTTTTCGCAGCTCTTCTAATATGATGAAGTGTACCTTTTTTTCCTAAAGTAACCATTTTTTCTGCTAAACGTTGTAATTCTTTTGCTTTTGTTTCAGTAGTTGTGATTCTTTCATGAATAATTAAGTGAGTTACTAAATCTCTTAACATTGCTTTTCTTTGATCACTTCTACGATTAAGTTTGCTATATCCAGCCATTAATTTTACCTCCTATTAATGTCTAGCTAACCCAAGACCAAGTTCATCCAGTTTTTGTTTAACTTCTTTGAGAGATTTCTTACCTAGGTTTCTAACTTTCATCATGTCTTCTTCTGATTTTTGTGTTAGTTCATCTACAGTATTTATCCCTGCACGTTTCAAGCAGTTATAACTTCTTACTGATAAATCTAAATCTTCAATTTGCATTTCTAGAATCTGAGAGTTTTGTTCACTCTCTCTTTCGACCATATAATCTTCTTCTTTTGCTTTTTCACTAAGTTCTACTATTACTTCTAGATGTTCAATCATCATTTTAGCAGCAATACCAATTGCTTCTTGTGAAGTTATAGCTCCGTTAGTCCATACATCAAGCATTAATTTATCTTCTTGGAATACACCAGAAGAAGCGTTAGTTACATCATATTTAACTCTTTGAACAGGAGTATAAATACTATCAATAGGAATTACACCAACCATGTTGTTGTATTCTTTATTTTGGTCTGCACTAACGTATCCAATTCCTTTTTTAGCTACCATAACCATGCGGAATTTTCCTTTATTAACTGTAGCAATATGTTGATCTTCGTTTATAACTTCTACTTCATTATCACAAATTATATCTTTTGCAGTTATAACGTGTGGTCCTTCAACATAAATTTCTAAACGTTTTTCAATATTTGGATCTTCATTATCAATTTTAAGAACAACTTCTTTTAAATTTAGAACGATTGCAGTAACATCTTCAACTACTCCGTCAATGCTTGAGAACTCATGTTCAATTCCATCAATTTCACAGTTAATTATAGCTGATCCTGGTAAAGATGATAACAAAATTCTACGAAGTGAATTACCGATAGTAATACCATACCCACGTTCTAGTGGTGAAATAGTAAATTTACCATAGTTTTCGCTATCGCTCGCTACATCAATTGTAGTTCTTGGTTTTTCAAATTTCAAATCTTTCAAATGAATAACCTCCCTTGTTTTTGTTCCAATTAACCACGAGGTCGTTTTGGCGGACGACATCCGTTATGTGGTATTGGTGTTACATCTCTTATAGCTGTAATTTCTAATCCTGCAGTTTGTAATGATCTAATTGCAGCTTCACGTCCAGGACCTGGTCCTTTTACTGAAACTTCAACTCTTTGAACTCCGTGTTCCATAGCAGCTTTAGCACAAGCTTCACTTGACATTTGGGCTGCGAATGGTGTTGATTTACGGCTCCCTTTAAATCCTAAAGCTCCCGCACTGCTCCATGCAATTGCGTTTCCAGTAGGATCTGTTATTGTAATAATAGTATTATTAAAAGTCGAATGAATATGTGCTACTCCTGAAGGAATATTTTTTTTCACACGACGTTTACTTCTTTGTTTACGTGCCATATTTTTATCCTCCTATTTCTTCTTGTTAGCTATAGTT
>JAOZRX010000073.1 GCA_029939945.1 Candidatus Izemoplasma sp.
AAATAAAAGCCGTTTCCAATTGGAACCGGCTTTTTCTTATACGGATTTTAAATATTTCTTGATTTCCCAATCCGAAACACTCTTACGAAATTCATCCCACTCTTTCTGCTTAGCTACAACAAATTTATCAATTATATGAGTTCCTAAGGCTTCTTGGATAACGTTATTATCTTTTAGTTCTTTAATCGCATCTTTAAGGTTTTCTGGTAAATTAGCAATTCCCATTGCTTCTCTATCTTCTCTTGATAATTCAAATAGATTGATGTAGACACGTTCACTACATTCTAAATTTCTTTTTATTCCATCTAACCCACTAGCTAAAATAGCAGACATCGCTAAATAAGGATTAGCAGAAGGATCAACACTTCTTATCTCAGTTCTAGTTGCATTGCCTCTTTTAGCAGGTATTCTTATCATTGAAGAACGATTAGCATCACTCCATGAAATATAACAAGGAGCTTCATATCCTGGAACTAACCGTTTGTATGAGTTAACTGTTGGATTAGTAATTGCTGTAAAAGCACGTGCATTATCCATAATCCCTGCAATCCATTGTAAAGCAACTTTACTTAATCCTATTACTCCATTTATATCAGCAAATACATTATTTCCATTTTTGTCAGTTAATGAACAATTTGTATGCATTCCTGAACCACTAATTTCTGCGATAGGTTTAGGCATGAATGTTGCATGTAATCCGTGTCTTTTAGCAATGTTCTTAACGACTAATTTAAAAGTTTGTAAACTATCGCAAGCTTCTAAAGCATTTTCAAACATAAAATTGATTTCATGTTGTCCTGGAGCAACTTCATGATGAGATGCCTCCATATTGAATCCTATTTTCTCTAATTCTAATACTATATCTCTACGACAATCTTCAGCTCCATCTAATGGAGCTAAGTCAAAATAGCCACCATTATCATTTGCTTCTAATGTTGGATGTCCGTTTTCATCTAACTTAAATAAGAAGAATTCAGGTTCTAGTCCAATATTAAACGATCCAAACCCCATTTTTTCCATTTCTTCTAGATTCTTTTTCATTATTTGTCTTGGATCACCTGAAAATGGTTCTCCATTAGGTAAAAATATATCACATATTAAGCGAGCAACTTTCCCATATGTAGTTTGTTCCCAAGATAAAACCAACCAAGTATTTAAATCTGGTCTTAAATACATATCTGCTTCTTGGATACGCACAAATCCATCAATGGAAGACCCATCAAACATTATTTCGTTATTTAGAGCCTCTTCTAAAATTCTAACTGGAATTTCTACATTTTTTATTACCCCATGAATATCTGTGAAACATAATCTAACATATTTTACATTTTCTTCTCTAGCATTCTTTAAAACTTCCTCTTTTGAAAATTTAGTCATTTTAATCTCCTCCTAATAAAATAAAAAATGGTGTCTATGTATGCATAATAAATGCATAGACACCATTGTTTTTTAATATTGTTTTTGTTAGACGCCTTTGTCTACTAGCCTAATTATAAATAAGTACATTTTAAATGTCAATCTTATTTTCAATAACAAGGTTTGCAGTTTGCAACTTTGTAAGTCTTAAATCCATAGCTTTTTGTTGAATAAATTTGTGAGAATCGGCTTCAGATAAGCCTTTTGATATTAACACTCTCTTTGCTTTGTTTATCATTTTAGAAGTGTTTATGTCTTCTCTAAATTGATCATTTTCAGTCTTATATCTGGATATCTCCTTAAGATATTTTAAAGAGTTATTCAAAATTGATATTAATTCTATCTCAAATGTTTGCTCATTAATGACACTGAAATACAGATTGTTCAACACGTTATAAAATTCACCTGTAGATAAAGTACTGTTTACATATACTACAAGAATTTTCCTTTCAACGACGATTGATTCAATAACTTTTGGTAAGTTGGGAATATTATTTTTGTATGAAAAAATAACACAATCATATGCATTTAGAGAATTTCTAGTAAATTTCGTAATAAAATCAACATTGATTTTATTGTAAGCTAGTAATCTCTCAATTTTTTTGTCAATATGCCCATTACTCTTAATAACTGCTACTCTCATATTATCACTCCTTTGTGATTAGAGTATTGTATTTAGTAATTTAACGGATATTTTTCTGTTAATTCTTTTACTTTTCCTCTTACCTTTTCAAGCACTTCTTCATCTTTAGGATTCATCAATGTATCAAAAAGACATTTTGCGACAATTTTCATATCATCTTTCTTGAATCCTCTTGTCGTAACAGCGGGAGACCCAAGTCTTATTCCACTTGTTATAAAAGGTTTTTCTGTATCATTAGGTACCGTATTTTTATTTGTAGTTATATTTACCTTATCTAAAAGCTTTTCAGCATCTTTGCCTGTTAATCCTGTAAGAGATTTAACTTCTAGTAAGATCAAGTGATTGTCTGTTCCTCCAGACACTACTTTAAATCCTAGTCCTTTCAATTGTAAAGCTAATTCTGCTGCATTTTCAACTACTTGTTTTTGATATTCTTTAAATTCAGGTGAAAGAGCTTCTTTAAAAGCAGCTGCTTTTGCTGCAATAACATGCATTAAAGGTCCACCTTGAATCCCAGGGAATATAACTCTATTAATTTCTTTATATAAAGTAAAGTCATTAGTTAAGATGATTCCTCCACGAGGTCCTCTTAATGTTTTATGAGTAGTTGAAGTAACAATATCAGCATATTCACATGGATTTTGGTGCAATCCTGCAGCAACTAGTCCAGCGATATGTGCCATATCAACCATTAATTTTGCTCCAACTAAATCTGCGATTTCACGCATTCTTTTAAAATCAA
>JAOZRX010000041.1 GCA_029939945.1 Candidatus Izemoplasma sp.
TAGTACTAGCTAATGTAGTGGTTAATCTGACTAGTTCAAGTAAATCTTTTTCAATTGTTTCTGATATATATATTGCATTCTCTTTATCTTTTTTGAGTTCTGATTCAATAGAAATTCTAGTATTTACAAAACTAAATAAGAGTAACCCTAGTGATATTGCGACCAAACCCGTAATTATAATCAATAATGCTGATTTATTTTTAAGTTTCATTTTACTCTCCCTAAATACTATGAATTTTGGATTTACTTTTATAACTATAATATACAACAATCACCCATGCTATTCAAGAAAAGAAAGGTGTAAAACTCACTTTCTCTTTTATATTTACCAGTCTTAGTGTTTATCATTCTCTTACTGAAATCAAAACTATGCTGTTGTTATATTCATTACATTTACAACTAATAATATAGAACATAGTTCAAACACAAATAAAAAGCAGAGTCTCAAAATGCTTTTGATAGGCTCTGCATGTTATTAATGCAATTACTTATGTAAATCTTTCACCATATAATGATATACTTTTATACCAGAAAAAATCCTTAGAAAGAATAGTTTAGTAGTTTTTACTATGTTGAATCCAAGCTTCTCATAAAGCTTAATCGCTCTAATGTTTTGACCTATAACCATCAATGAATATTTGGTAATTTCTTTATTCTTCCTTGCTTGATTCTCACCAAAATCTAATAACTTGCTTCCAATTCCTTTTCCTCTAAAATCAGGATGTATAGCAATATAATCAACCAGCATTTCATCTTTAGTTACCTTTGTTTCTAGAATAGTTAAACTGAGGATAGTAAATAATAGCTTAAATATCCCAAAACGTTTAATTGCACCAAAAATATTGAATTTTGGTGGTTTTTTGATTTTTTGTTGCTCATCCCATTTTAAATTAAGTATGCCTACAACCTTTTCCTCATAAGTAAATACATAATTACCATCTAAGTTATTTTTATCAAATGTTGGTAAATAAAATAAAAGGTCAATTATTTTTTTATCAGACCATGATTTGAGCATTACCATTTTCCCTCTAAAAGCGTGCATCATTATTATCACAGCTTCAGCAAAGTCATCTTCAATCATTGGTCTAACATTCATTAACTCATCATTCATTTGATTTCCCTCCATTAAGAGCGACTATTAACACACTATCACTTAGATAATGCATTTAAGGAATATTCTATTCATTTTTTTGCTTCTTCTTTTCTTATAATTTTCATAATCTCATCAAATCTTTGAGGTTTACTGTGTAAATACCCCTGATAATAATTTGTTCCTAAGTCTAATACAAAATCGAGTTGCTTTTGAGTTTCAATACCTTCGACAAGAGTTTCTAGATTTAATGTCTCAGAAATTTCTTGTATTGTTCTTAATATTGTTTTATTAAAGGCATCAGATTCATATGTTTGGACAAAACTCTTATCGATTTTAATTATATCAAATGGTAATTTAGCAAGATAACTCAATGATGAATATCCCATACCAAAGTCATCCATAGCTATTTTAAACCCAATATCTTTTATCTTATTTAATAGTTCGATAGAAATCCTTATATCTTTAAATCCTAAAGTTTCAATAACCTCAATTATTATCAATTTTGGATTAATTTTGTAGCTATTTACTGTTCTTCGTAAATACTCAATATAGTCATTATTAAGTGATAATGGTGAAATATTGAATGTTAGGAAATATTCTTTCTCACATTCTTTATTAATATGATTCAAATATTTGCAAATCTGATGGAATACGTGTTTATCAAGGTTTGTAATTTTACCATCTTGCTCATATCTTTTAATTACAGCAAATGTGGGGATCAATTTACCATCTTTATCAAACAATCTAGATAATCCTTCAAATCCCTTTACTTCATTCGTCTTTACATCAATGATAGGTTGTAGAAATACTTCAAAATCAGAAATTTGATAATCATCTAATTTCTGTTGAAACTCTATTTTTTGATATAGTTCAACTAGATATTTCTCCTCAAAGAAACTATATGTATTTTTGTATTGCGCCTTAATATCATACATTACTATATCCGCGTGTTTTATTAGCTCGTCAAGATTTGCACCATCGTTTGGATAATGTACAACACCAACGCTGATTGATATTTGATGTTTAGAACCATTTATATCAAACGGTGTCTTAAATATATCGAAAATATTATCGAGTTTAGCAATAATTGAATCTCTTTCCTCGGTAATAAATACAAAGATAAATTCGTCTCCACCCCATCTGTAAATCCTAAGATTATTTTCAACCAACTTATCAAACTGTTTTGCAACAAATGATAAGTATTGATCTCCAATAGTATGTCCAAGGACATCATTTATATTCTTAAAGTTATCTAAGTCACCAAATCCTAAATAGAATGGTACACCATCTTCAATAAGTTGATTAGTCTCTTCATTAAGCAATCTTCGATTTGGTAATGATGTGAGATTATCATACTTTATTAGTGTATTTTGGTAACTCAACAGTGCTCTTGTCTTAAAATAGTAATTAGACCACAAATACATAATCAACAAATATAATAATGTAAACCCCGAACCTAAATAAGCACTCTTAAGAATTTCAGATCTATCAAATTCGCTACTAATTTGAATTCCAATGCTCCAGTTAACATACTCTAAATCAATTTTCTCATAGTAATGTATATTATCTGTATACTCAGCATCTCCAAATACAATACCCTTATTTTCATCATAAATACTTGTATATATTGTTTTCGCATCATTTGAATTAAAGGATTCTGCTAACAAGTCGTAATCAACAACAAAATTAATTAATCCAACAAATTCATCTTCATCAAATAATGGTTTTCTAAATACTAGACCTTTATCACCTTGAATTAATTCAAATGGACCATTTACGACAATTACTTTATTATCAATTGCGTATTCTACTGCTGTTCTAACATATTCCCTTTCATCATTAACAAGATCGTAACCAATCAATCCTTCACCAAAATCTTTTGAATAATAGAATTCAATTATTCCAGAAGGTGCAATTGAAAAACTTACAAAATCTTCTCCTTCAAAATTGATAAATTCTACAAAATCATCAAAAGATTCCTGTGTTATGTTATCAATCCCAACAGTATTAACGTATGTCTCAATTACTAAGATATTATGAAATATTGTATGCAAAACCAAATTATAATGATTTACATTATTTGAGGTCTCTAATTCTAAAGTTTGTTTTCTACTTTCCATGTTTTCACTCATTACAAAAAAAACTCCAATAAAAAATGTTATTGTGGCAATTAAAGTACCTATTATAAATCCGATGTTTTTTGCAATAATTCTTTTCTCTCTCATCTAATCACCCAAATACAAATATTTTAGTACACAATACATATATCGTTTAAGACATAAGTATCATATAAAGATTCTATCATATAATATTTCGTAAAGTATACTTTTTTACATATAATAAGTTTATTCTATATTACTCAATAATGGAGCTTCAATTATCTCTCTTATTTTAGCAGATAATTCAAGTGATGACATTTTACTAAACTCTTTAAAAGGAATTGATTCATGAATTACTAAGGTAATTCTTTTTGTAAAAGGCCATTTTACTTCTTTGTAGTTTTTAGGCTTTAAAATTGTAATTGGGACAAGTGGTGCTTTACTTTTTAAAGCAACTTTAAATGATCCTAATTTAAAGTCGTTAAGTTTTCCGATTTTTTTGGATCTTGTGCCCTCAGGAAAAACAACCATTGTTGAACCACTTTTGATATTCTTAATCACTTTAATGATTGCTTCAGCACCTTTTCTAACATTATCTCTGTCAATTGTTACACAGCCTAATGTTGGTGTCCATTTACCTATTGCGATTATTTCTCTGATTGCTTTTCTTTGCAAAAAGGCAATTGGATACTTATTTAATTTATACATTAGTACAGGTACATCCATCATGGATGTATGATTTACGTATATAGAAAATCCCGGGTTTTCAGGAAGATTCTCTTTACCAATAACTTTAGTTCTTATGTTAGTAAAGAATAGTGGAACTGTCATAATTTGTTTTGCAATGAAGTGCTTGAATTTTGAATCTTGTGGTTTTCTTTTAGCAACCAATACGTAAAATACTTCAATATACAAGAAGAACACAACAAGCATAATTATAGTACCAGATAATATACTTAAAATAATTATTAACGGGTTATTAATAGCAGCATCTATTTTATAATCAAATAGATAAACTCCTAAAATTGATACAGTGATATTGACAACTAGTAGTAGTATTGCAAACATATTACACCTTCTTTAATCTTTCTTATGTATTTTTTTATTCTTATCTATAAGTTTAACCATTTCAAGTAAAGATTAGCATCTTCTATTAAGTACTTAGAATCTTTTAATCCAAATTTTTGTTTTGATAGATTAAATGAATTCATAGTTTCATTAATATCTTCTCTCAGGTTCTCTGCTTCTGCAGAAGCTAACTCACTCATTGATTTATATCCACTTAAGTATAGAACCTCATAGTTACACCTCATTCAGATTCCTCTATAAATTGTGAAAAGAAATCCCATATAGCTTCAGTTGCATGGAAACCAGGATCTACTCCTTGTGATTGTTGTCTATTGATTGGCCAGGCATGTCCATATCCATCTATTTCATAATACCAAACATGTAAATTGGATTCAGGATTTGTGTATTTATATAGGATTGTAGACTCACTAATCGTTTCTGTAGTGTTTGTTGTTGTACCATTTACTGTTTTCCATCTTCCAAGCAAAACATCAAGTCCTGGTACATCACCCCATGCATTATCGTAAGGCCAAGAACCATCAATTGGTACAACATAATCTTTTGTACCATGAATCTGTAAAATATTCATTTGTTGATATGTTTCTACTTGCCAAGAGTGATAAGAAATAACACCACCAACACTTGCCATAGCTTTGAAATAGTCTGGATAATCTATGACCATTGTGTAACTCATATATCCACCATTAGACATACCTGTAATAAAAGTATTCTCTTCACTAAGTAAAAATTTATCTTGAAGGTGATCTATCAATGTAGAAAGAAATCCAACATCATCTACATCTGATGAATCTAACCCAACATTAAAATGTGTAGCTCCAGCTAAACGTAATCCTTGTGGATATACAACAGCAAAACCATCTCTATCCGCAACAGAATTAAAGTTAGAGTATGTTCTAATCCCATAAGCAGTTCCAGTATAACCATGTAGAACCATTACTAGTGGCATATTTTTAACATCATATCCTTCAGGAATATACAATAAATATTTTCTTGTTTTCCCGTCATGATCAAGACTTTGTAAGTCATTACTATTCTCATATAATGATATATCATAAATACATTTATCTCCACTTATTACATAGTCTTCCTCACATTCAATTTCAAGTTCTATCTCTTCACATTCACCTGCAATTAATTCATAATCATCATCACATACTACAGGATTTTCTTCTACACACTCACCATTCTCTAAAACAAATCCTATATCACATATTATAGGATTCTGTGTTTTACAAGATGTTAGGAGTGCCAATAAAAATATCATAAAAACTATAAATGTTTTATTCATCATATTCCTAAATACCTTTCGTATTATATATAGTCATCAAAATTATTCTATATTTAATAGTTTCGTTGATAATCGTTATTTCTTCCCCATTGGGATTGCATAGGTTGCAAACTCATCTACTCCATCAATTTTAAGCAACTCATCAAGTAACAATTGATTATATGCAGCCAAACATACTGCACCAGCATCTAAGTTTTCAGCAACTAATGATGCATTTTGTCCAGAATGTCCTGCTTCCATAGCAATCATTTTATGTGCTGTAAATGAATACTTATATTCACTTCGATATGGTACAGCAGTTAAAATCAAGACAATAGCAGCTCCTCTTAATTGTTGACTTAAAGCCTTATTTGTGCGGTCTTGAATACTATCTTCTTCATCTATTAAAGCAAGAATGTGTTTATCTTGAATGTAATGATAAACACCAGGATTCATTCCTTCAACATTATTAATCATTACATATGTTTCCATGGCATTTGTTGCTCCACCAGTAGGTATTGTTCTAAATGTAGCAGAATCAGTATGATAATCAATGCGAGATGTTTCCCACATCACATATGAAAGTTCTTCAAATGTGAATGGTACATTACTATATTGTCGTAAACTTCTTCTTGTTTTAATGCACTCTGTTAATGTTTTATGTTTAATATTAGGAAATTCATTTATCAGTCTAATAATAACAGCGTCTTCTTTTGCTTGTTTATACAATGTTGGTCTTGGTTTTCCTTGTTTTCTTGGTGTTTCTAAAAAACGCAGTTCTTGCCAATTAGGTTTTATTGAAGTTCTGTTATTTTTAATTAATTCATCGATATTCTTCATATTATTCTCCTTAAAAGTTCTTATGTTTAATTCCCTATCTTCTTAATTCTTTTAATCATTAACTAAATCAAGTAGTTCTTGTTTTGTGAAATAACCTTTGATACCATCAGTCGTTAATATTGTATCTAAAATACCATCAAATTTTAAATCACTTATACAATGACTCTTTAACCCTACTATTATATTTTTTAAGTATAAATTGTCTGGCTTGTTGCTTAATCCATTAAATCTTTGTTTTGAACAAGTAAATGTATAAGCATTATACCCATCAATCTTTCCTAAAAATACTAAATCAGAATATCTTGTATTGTTAAACAGAGATTTTGAAACACCCTTTTTGATCTCTTCATCACAAAGATTAATATATGTATCTAAATCATAATTATTTTCTTGTCTTATTATATCCATAAATTGTTCTGACTCTATTAAATACCTCACAACATAAGACTCTTGAGATAAATCAATATCTTGTGAAAGAACTGCCACACCACCATCAGACCAGCGTTTGGAAGATTCAATAAACTTCAATTTATGATTTAGTTTGAATAGTCCATACTTGCTAGGTAAAGTATTATTCTTGCATCCTATTTCTGATTTATTCATTAATTTTGTTTTGCCACCAATTATATATTTTGAAAATCTCTCATAATTAATATTTGAACCATATGATATATACCAAACTTTCATATTGAACTCCTTTTAATATAGTTTATATATATTTTATCATAGAAAAAGAAGTCAGTAAATGACTTCTAAGTTTAGGGTAGTGTAAATTGGTTTTAGAAAAACTTGCAACACTATGAAATTAATGATTTAAGATTAAGATTTTGGATGACATATATAAATAACAGAACCTCATTATGGCTTTGATAGGTTCTGTATATCTAAGTTAATGGTGCAGTACAAATGTAGTTATTATAATTAGTTTTTTAAATAATCAATAATTGTATCAATAATAATTATTTGTTGAGATAGTGTTGATATCCTTGCTTCTCCATCACCATCTTGTGGACCATACCATCCAAATTGTGCATGGTTTCCATTTTCAATGTTAAAAAATGCAGCATCGTCATTAGTGTATTTCAAACTTTCATCAAATTTTATTGAATCCATTCCTTCATCATATTCAGCTGTAATAAATAAGACATTCTTATCATTCAAATCTTTAATAGGATAACTTCCCATCAATATGACAGTACTAATTAAATCATTCTTACTACTTAACATACTACCAACTATTCCCCCTAAAGAGTGTCCTATCACAACATTGTCTAATTCCTCGTCTAAAAATCTAGAAGCATAATTAGGAGACAGTATTGCTAAATTAAAGAAAGGCTTAAAGATAGTCACGTTATAACCCTCTAACGCTAAACTATATGCTATATATTCATAACTTTCAGGCTCTACTAATCCTCCTGGTATAAATAAGATATGTTTTTTTGGATTTTGAACTGTATATCTTATTTCATCTCTATCTGTAAATTTCTCAACATTATCATCTTTAATTAATTCTAATTGGGTATTCATCTCTTCAAGTGGCTGATGTGAATTACTAGAATATATCTTAAGTATAACAATTAACAAAGCAAATATTGTTAGTAAAACAATAAATGTTCGTTTAATATATTTTTTAAATTTAGTCATTTGATTTACTCCTATTTTTTTATATTTATTATAAACTATTTAAACTAAATACATTATACTGTTATTTTACAATTTTAGATAGCGTATTCTGTTTTAATCACAAATCATGAATGTATTAATTAGTCATTTGCGATACGGAAGTTAATTGCAACTTAATACTATATACATATGATAATAAAGATAACCATTGTTTAATTCTTAGCACAATCCGACATGTTCTATATTAAAATTGAGTTATTAGATAATATATATCAAAATGTATTATCATGTTATAATTGAATATATATTAGGAAATTTGAAGGTGAAAATATGTTTACAATTTTTATAGGATTTTTATATCTAATAATTACAGGACTTGGTATATACTATTTTAATTATCGTGTAGATATTCTTGTAAATGATGTATTAATAGTATTTGGTTCTATAATACTTGGACTACTACTAACTGTACTTATTATTTGGATTCTTTTAGAGATGTTTTATTTACTTCTTCCCAAAGATAAAATACAAAAATCAATGTTTACACATAAACTATTAAAGCAAATCGTAAGTGTCCCTATACACTTATCCTTAATGAGAGTAAAAGTTATTGGTATAGAACTCTTACCAAAAAATACCGGATTTACACTATATTCTAATCATAACTCATGGTTTGATCCCATAATAATCGCCTATGGTTTGTATAATTATCCCGTTGGCGCGTTAGGTAAAGAAGGGGCATTCAACTTGCCTGTAGTAGGTAAATACGCGCCAAAATTCGGTTCTGTCATGATTCATCGAAAAGATCTAAGACAAAGTGCAAAGGCAATTAAAAAGGTTATCAAACATGTTAAAGATGGATTGGTAATGATTATTTTCCCTGAAGGAACAAGAAGTCCAAGCACACACACCTTACTAGATTTTAAAGCAGGATCATTCAAAGTTGCATTGCGAACTGGTAAACCTCTTGTACCAATTACATTAATAAAACATAAAAAGAAGAAATTCATCAATAAAGTAATAATTCAAATACATAAGCCACTATCATTTGATGATTTTAAGCATTTAAAATCAAATCAGATTGCTGATACAGTAAGACAAATTATTGATAGTGCACTGTAAAAAAGAAGCAAAAAAATACATTTCTGATTGAAATGTATTTTTATTTTGTTAATTTTATCTGGATGTCTAAAAAACTCCCTGTTCAAGGGTGTTGCATGTTCAATACACTTTTAGATATTTTTTTGCTGAAGTTGTCTTACCTCACCATTTCGGACCGGTTATTAAGAACGCTCCAAATGCATTCAATTCTACTTCCAAAACCTTGTCTATTATTCTTGGCAAGTAAGTTTTCATTTTATCATTATATATGTAGTTAATTAATTGTAATGTACAATTTGTCTTAATTACATTGTGCATTATGAACCATATGTATGATGCACAAAGTCAAAAATGTAACATGAAGTCTGTTCCAATATTATTTAATTTAAAAATAGACTAAAAGAATTATTTTTAGTCTATTTAAGATACGACTCGTGAATTGATAAGAATTTAGTAGACACGAAATTGTTGATACGATATCTCTAAAGTAGACACTATAAAAAAGAAAGAAATCTTTTGATTACAAGTAATAGATTATAGTAATATACTTTGAAGGTATTTTTTGTCAGTGTCCACTAAATAAAATTCAATTTATTAAATATCTTTTATTTTGTTAAATCGTAATATGCGATTCCAATAGCTCCAGGACCTGTATGACAACCAATTACCGGTGTAATAGGTGCATGAAGTTTCTTGTGTTTAGGATATACTTCTTCTACTGCATTTTTAACATACTCAATGGCTTCTAAATTATCTGATGTTTCATAAATTACTATAAAATCATCCATTTTTTCTAAATCAGTTAAAACAATGTCCACCATTTTAATTAATGCTTTCTTAGCAGTTCTTATTTTCTCAAAAGATTCTATTTTTCCTTCAAGTGTAACTTCTAAGATAGGTTTAATCTTTAACATGCTTCCAATAAACCCACTAGCTCCACTTAGTCTACCATTAGCTATAAATAATCTTAGATTATCAACTAATAAATAATGTTTCTTTTTCATTTTTAATGCTTCTAGGAAAACTACAACTTCTTCTGCTGTTTTTCCTTCTTTTAATAATCTCAATGCTTCAAGTGATAAATAACCTTCAGCAGGTCCAGCGTTTAATGAGTCGATTACATGAATTTTTAAGTTACCTTCATATTGTGTTTGTCCCATTACTCCTACTTGATAAGCTCCACTTAATTGTGATGATATAGTAGTAATAATTACTTCTTCATATCCTTCTTTTTCTACTTCTTCAAGCATCTCTAATAATTCACCAATTGATGGTAGTGATGATGAAGGTACAAGATCTTTATCAGCCTTTAACATTCCATAAAACTTCTCAGCTGTAAGTTCTATGAAATCACTATACTCATTATCCCCTGCAAGAATTTTAA
>JAOZRX010000074.1 GCA_029939945.1 Candidatus Izemoplasma sp.
TTGTTAAAAAGTAACAACCTTGTCGCTTTCATTAATAATATCATACATATCTTTTTTTCCATAGTCCAATCTTTCAGCTATTTTGCTGGTAGTGGTTGTGGTTGTTTCTGATATGTTGATATTTAAATAATTCATATTATCCGTTTTAATTTATGTTCTATTTACAGAATAAGGCATAAACAATAAATGTGCAACTCTTTTTTTCAAACAAAGATTTTTTATTTAATCAAAACCATAGATTTAGTAGATACAGATTTATTATCAACAACTAAAGAGTAATAATAGATTCCTGAATTGAATTTTGAACCGTCGAAAATGATAGAACCCGTAACGTGGGGTGTCTTAAATCATCATTTTATATTTTTTATCTTCGTTCAAGTTTATTTTTAATGTTTGATTTCTCTTCTTACATAGAGATTCACATAGATTTGTTTTATTCCACTCTTTTATTTCCTTTGTTGTAGAAAAGTCAATTGCTTTTGTAACTTCCTTTTCTGAAAAATCTGATGTAAAAGCTGGTATTATCAATGCTAAATCAGTTATTCCATTCATTGGATTTTTACTTATCTCATTTTTATACCTACCAAAAAAGGATTCAATAACATCAGAACTACAGAGTAAAATTTCTCCTCGCTTTTTAACATATTTTATATTTTTCTCTAAATATATTATCATATAATCTGCAAATATTTTTACTCTACCTTTCTTCTTTTTTTTCAAATAGGATATGCATTTTTTTTTGTTCTTTTTACTTAAGCCATGTGTTTTTAATTCTTTAGATATTGTTTTTACAATATCAATTATATCATTCATCTCCATGATGAAATCTTTCTTATCTTTTAGCCAAGATATTTTTTGTTTATCATCTATAGAAACAGTTTCACTGTTTAATGCTGTTATAGCTTTTATCCCCCAAGATGAAATAATTTCAATATTCAAAAATCTAGATTTTGATCTTTGATTAGGTGGTATCAAATGAGTATATTTAGTATTTTGTAATTTAGCTCTCATTTGACCTAATTCATAAGTATACGATTTGAAAATCTCATCTTTTTTATAGATTTTTTCTAAACCTAGAGCTATAAAATGAGTTAAATCTGACACTCGATCTATTCCTGAAATTCGCAAACTTTTTAATAAAGCACTTCCTGAATCTGTAACTGCATATATCACATTTCCTAGTTCTTTTTTTACGACTGCTAACTCTTTTGCAATAATTTCACCTGTCCAACTTTTTTTAGATTTTACAAATATTGGAACTAAATCTTGCAGTTTTAAAGGTCTTGTAAAATCTATATTACATCTTCTTATGCCCAATATGACTAACAATTTTTCTTGACCAATACCAATCGTTTCATCCAAAATAAGAATCCAATCATTTGCTTTTTCTTTAGGTTTCTTTAACTCATAATAACCTATTTTTTTTATCCATAACAGTCCTGTATGATAAGATGGAGATTTCTTTATTTTATTCAAATACTCTTCTTGTATTGAAAAAATTTGGCTAAGACTTCTAAAGCTAACTGATGATTTTAGCTTAGACAAAAGAAAAATAACTATTATTATTGTCGAATAGTGAGATCTCAAAGGCTTTTTTCTTTTACTCAGAGATTGCTTTTTTGATGTTTTTTTTTATCTCTGCAATATTTTTCTTCAATAATATATTTTCATCTTTTAGTTTTTTCGCTTTTGCTTTCCAACCATCACGACCAGTAATCAACTCTTTAATTCGCTTCATACTTTTCTTATGTTCAATACTTCTTTCTTTTGCACGACTTTCCCAATCTATTCTCGACATATTGCGACCCTCTATTTTTAGGTTTGTACTTATAGTTAATTATAGAGAGTATAATATATGAATTATTCAAGAAATTACAACATTATTATTTAATACTTTTGAGCTAATTATTTCAATAGAATTTACTTGATTAATTATTCTAAAAAGTAAATTGAACGAACTTTTTTTTAAGATTTTTACGATTTAAGACACCCCACCCGTAACGGGTAAAATACCGTAACGCGTAACGGGTGAAGACCAAACCATTTGTCCCATCGCATTATAAACGACAATTTCCGCCAATTCGTAATTCGTAACTGGCAATTTATAATTGATTTTAGTTGTCGGATTAAAAGGATTCGGATAATTTTGCTTCAATTCGTAATTCGTAATTGCTAATTCGTAATTATCTTCTTCATCAATACCAACTAAATCATTGTCAATTATTACTGTTATAACTTGTGAATCATTCCCATCTAAAACCGTTTTATATGTGAAATTATCAGTTGAGGCAGATGATGGATTAAAGGAAAATTCTCCAGTTGCTGAATTAGTTAAAACTGCAGATCCACCAGCATTATCAACAAGTTCAAAAGTTACAGACTCATTATTGTTAGCTGGTAAGAAACCAGTTACTGTTGAGCCCAGACTACAGTATCTAACTGAAATATTAGATTGTTCCCAATAAGAGTTATTTAACATACTAACTACTCCGTCATTATTACCAGTAGCATCAGAAACTGTACCTCCAAAATTTTCATCAAGCTGCCAATAACTTACTAAATCAGTTTCAGTTCCTGTTGGTTGATCACCCATTGAGGAAAGTACTTCTAATACAGATAACCCTTTATTCCATAATCTTACATCGTCAACTTTACCATCTAAATAATATGATACAGATCTACCGATATATAAATTTTGATCTTGCATATGTAGAATTTCTTGATAACCATCATGAATTTCCTCTTTGTCTAAGTTTCCAA
>JAOZRX010000075.1 GCA_029939945.1 Candidatus Izemoplasma sp.
TTGTTCGTACAATAGCTATGGATTCAACTGATGGTGTTGTAAGAGGAATGGAAGTTATAGATACTGGTGCGGCAATTACTGTACCTGTTGGTCCAGCAACTCTAGGACGTATCTTTAATGTTCTTGGTGAAGAAATTGATGGATATGACCCTGTTCCAAAAGGAACTAAGACTAGTCCAATTCATCGCCCTGCACCTAAACTAGATGAATTATCTAGTGATATTGAAATACTTGAAACAGGAATCAAAGTTGTTGACTTACTTGCGCCTTATATTAAAGGTGGTAAGATTGGATTATTTGGTGGTGCTGGAGTTGGTAAAACTGTATTAATTCAAGAGTTAATAAATAATATTGCACAAGAACACGGTGGAATCAGTGTATTCGCAGGTGTTGGAGAACGTACTCGTGAGGGTAATGACTTATACCATGAAATGACTGAATCTGGAGTTATTAAGAAAACTGCAATGGTGTTCGGACAAATGAATGAACCACCTGGAGCAAGAATGAGAGTAGGATTAACTGGTCTTACTATGGCTGAATATTTTAGAGATCAAGAACATCAAGATGTATTATTATTTATTGATAATATATTCCGTTTTACTCAAGCTGGATCTGAAGTTTCTGCGTTACTAGGGCGTATGCCAAGTGCCGTAGGTTACCAACCAACATTAGCTACTGAAATGGGTAAATTACAAGAGAGAATTACTTCTACTAAAGATGGTTCAATTACATCAATTCAAGCTGTATATGTACCAGCAGATGATTATACTGACCCTGCACCAGCTACAACATTTACACATCTTGACGCTACAACAAACCTTTCACGTAAAATTAGTGAGGAAGGAATTTACCCTGCGGTAGATCCTTTAGCTTCAACATCACGTGCATTAGCACCTGAAATAGTTGGACAAGAACACTATGACATTGCACGTGAAGTTCAAAGAACTATTCAAAGATATAATGAGTTATTAGATATCATTGCTATCTTAGGTATGGATGAATTAAGTGAAGATGATAAATTAGTAGTACATAGAGCAAGAAGAATAAGATTATTCTTATCTCAAAACTTCCATGTTGCTGAACAGTTTACTGGACAAAAAGGAACATATGTTCCAGTTAAAGAAACTGTAAAAGGATTTAAAGCAATATTAGAAGGAAAATATGATCATTTACCTGAAGAAGCATTCCGTCTTACAGGTAGTATTGAAGACGTTATCGCAAAAGCAGAAACATTGAAATAAGGGGGACTTAAGATGATAATTAGTGTTGTTACACCCCGTGGAGAACTATATAAAGAACAAGTTGATTATGTAGTTGTTACTTCAAAAATGAATGGTGAATTTGCTATTATGAAAAATCATATTCCTATTATTAGTACTATAGATACAGGATATGTAAAAATTGTTAGAGGCGAAAAAGAATTATATACTGTTGTTTTAAATGGTGTTGTTGAATTCCAAAATAACACTTGTAATGTTATTGCTCAAGAAGCACACGTTGGTATGAATAAGGTAAGTGCAATGGACCATTTGAACACAGTAAGAAAAGAAAGAATTGAAGAAAACAAAAGACGTAATGTTGATTTTCTTCTTGCTGAAAAAGAATTAAAAAAAGGAATCAAAGAGTCAAAAGCAGGAAATTTATAAAAAGCCCCTTCGGGCTTTTTCTATTTGAAAAAAATTAGTTTGTATGATATACTAATAATGCAAATAATAAAATAGCAAACCTAGTGAAAACTAGGGACGCAAAAACACAGGGCTTACTTTATGTTGCTTGCTGTGTTCACTGAATTATTTTGTATGGGGAGAACTAATACTATACTTAATATAAGTGTAGTGTTTTTTATGGGGAGAATAGGATTATGAAAAGAAAAAAATCAAGGGTACTTGCTTTTGTTATACTATCAGTAACAATGCTAATATTTTCGAGTGTTATTGACTATTCGTTTTTTATCATATTTGTGACTGTTGTGACTATATATTTAGGATTAACAATATATGGTATTGCTTTTTATTCTAGAGAATTTACTAAAGGAAGTAATTATCTTTATATCGGAATTGCATATTTAGCTATTTCTATACTAGATTTAATGGGTATTTTAAATGGCTTAGGAGTTTCATTGTTAAAATTCGATATAAATAATTTTGCACAGCTGTGGTTTGTTGCTAGATTTATTGAAGGATTTGTATTATTTCATGCTTACACTAAATTAATTAGGAAAAGGGACTTTGAACATAATAAATTATTTATAAGTTTTGGGATAACCACGATATTGCTTTATATTTTTATAGCTCTTAATAATTTTATGCCTGTTCTATATTATCCAGAAACAGGATATACACTTTATAAAAAAGTATTAGATGTTATAGTAATTTTATTATATATTGCAGCAATGAGAGCAATATACAAAAATGAATCAAGAATTTTTAATAAAAGAGTTTTAATTATTGCAATATTATTTAAAATATTTGGGGAGTTTGTATTTATTTTTGATGACGGAGAAAGTAATATATTTGGAATGATTATATACATTTCAAAATATATTTCATATATATTGCTCTTTTTAGTATTTACTAGAGAATTACTTCAAAGACCTTATGAAAATATATTTAGAGCTTTTATGAAAAAAAATAATGAATATCTTGAGCTATCTAAAAAAGATTCATTAACGGGCCTATATAACCACTCTACATCATATGAAATAATTAGAGAAATTATTAAATGGGTCGTCGTTATTGCCAAGTGGATCTACTGG
>JAOZRX010000042.1 GCA_029939945.1 Candidatus Izemoplasma sp.
TTATTTTAATAATGATAATTTCGTATCTTAATTTTCTTTTATTTTTTCAGTGGTATGTTAAAATATAATTAAATAAGGAGGAATTATATGAATACTTTTATTTTTGTACTAATAATCACGTTTATTGTAGCATCTTTTTTATTCGATTTATGGCTATCTATCTTAAACTATAAGCATCGCAAACAACCTATTCCTGAGATTGTTTCTGATATTTATGATAAGGAAGATTATAATAAATGGCTAAATTATACTATGGAAAATTACCGTTTTGGATTAATTACATCAGTTGTAACTTTAGTTATTATGTTAGTCTTTTTATTTACGGGAGCTTTCCCCTATTTTGCAGAAGTATCTGAGAATTTATCTAGTAATTTTCATATTCAAATACTAATATTCTTGGGAATCTTTTATTTTATTAATTATTTTTTTGGTCTATTCTTTTCATATTATAGTAAGTTTTCAATTGAGGAAAGATTTGGCTTTAACAAAAGTACAAAGAAAACTTTTGTTTTTGATAAGATAAAGGGAATCCTATTAACAATTATTTTTGGTGGAGGGCTCATATACTTATTTACTTCTTTATATGAACAGTTTAGTATTGGTGTTGAATTTTACCTCTATGCTTGGGGAAGTATTGTATCTATTTTAATATTTATCAATTTATTTTATGTGAAATTGATTGTGCCGATATTTAACAAACTTAGACCTCTTGAAGATGGTGAATTAAAACAAAAAATAGAGAATTTCGCTAAAGAAGCAGGTTATCAAGTTAATAAAATAAGTGTTATTGACGCATCTAAAAGATCAACTAAATTAAATGCCTTTTTTTCAGGGTTAGGTAAATTTAAACAAGTTGTTTTATATGATACTTTAATGGAAAAAATGAGTGATGATGAAATTGTGGCTGTGTTAGCTCATGAAATAGGACATAGTAAGTTTAATCATATTATAAAAGGACTATTTCAAACTATAATAATGTTAGCGATATATTTAGGAGTACTCGTACTCACACTAAGTTCTCCGACAATCAGTGAAGCATTTGGATTTTCTGGTATTCATTTTGGATTTGGATTAATAATTTTCACTGTGTTATTATCTCCTATTTCGATATTGATTACGGGGATAACTGCGGGTATTTCTAGAAAACACGAATATCAAGCAGATGAATTTGCTAGATCACATGGATATGGGGAACATATTGGGAATGCTTTAAAGGTTTTATCTAAAGAGAATTTTTCAAATCTTACACCACACCCTCTTTTTGTTAAACTGACATATTCTCATCCACCAACAAGTGATAGACTAAAGGCTATAAAAGAAAACGAGGAATAATTATGTTAAAAGATACATTTATAATAACAGGAAAAGTTATTGGTTTAGTAATTACTTTTTATATTTTAGATTACTTATTTGAGAAAACAGCATTGATTATAGCGATATCAGTTGTTGGGATTGCGTTTGTATTATATGAGGTTTTTTTCAAATCAGACTTCGATTATAAATTAAGTAGAATGTGTGACGCTGAGGGATATTTAGAAAAAATTAAAATCAAACTTAATAATAAAGATGAAAGTATATATAATTCTCATTTAGCATTCGCATATGTGTATACAGGAGATTACAAAAATGCAGCAAACGCGATATCTAAAGTAAATATCGAATCAATCATTGGAAAAGAAGGAGTTCTAGTTAAATATTATACTGCTCGTTTAAAACTCGCTTATAATAATAAGGATCTAGAAACTTATTCATCGATCCTTAAAGAATTTAGTGAAATAAAATTAAGTAGTAAACTGCAGAGCAATTTTCAAATTCATGAGATTCCAAAGTTATTGTTAGAAAAGAAATATCAAGAAGTAGTTGATATACTTCTTGAATTAATACCAAGGCAAGATGCAAGAAATGTAATTATGGAATTAGAATATTACTTAGCAGTAGCCCATATAGGAATAAAGAATATGGATGATGCAGAAGCGGTATTGGTGTTTGTAAGTGGGAAGAAGTATAATATTGTTTATGTAGAGAAATGTAAAGAGCTATTAGAAACATTATAATAACAAAATTAAACCAAATATCAATTTTATCAATATAATTAATGATAAAATTGATATTTTTAATTTATTAATTAATTATTTTAATTTATTTTTATAAAACACTTGACATTTAGTCGAAAGTTTAATATTATTAAGGTGAAGTTAAAGATAATTAATAAATAGCTTAACAAAATTAATAAATTGGTGGTGATATAATATGAGTAAGAAAACTGTACTTCAAAAAATAGAAAAAAATGAATTAACAGCTTATGAAGGAATGGAACAGTTATATCCAGAGAAAAGTGCTAAACTTGGTAAAAGAGCTTTCTTCATTAAGATGAGTATAAAAGTTCCTGAAGAAGGAAAAGGAGTTAACACATTCTTAAGAATCTTGTTTGCAATTCCAATACCAATTATGTTTGCTAGAATGGGATTAAGATTCGCTGGAAGATTTGTAAAAGCCGATGAGATCGATATGAAGGAAATATCAAAGCTACTTAAGTATTCAAGAAATACATCAATTCAAGTAGACTCACGTGATGCAAAAGTAAACATAAAAATAATGTAGGAGGATTAAAATGATTAAGAATGTAATTGGGGCTTGCCCTATATGTCAAAGTGATTTAATAGTAACAAAGCTAAAGTGTAGAAATTGTGATACTGAAATAAGTGGATCATTCCAATTATCAAAGTTCAACTACTTATCTAAAGAACATTTATACTTTATAGAGGTATTTATAAAAAATAGAGGAAACATTAAACAGATTGAAAAAGAATTAGGAATTTCTTATCCAACAGTTAAAAAGAATATAGATGATGTTATTCAAAGTTTAGGATACGAAGTCTCTGATGAAGAAAAAATTAAAAAAGAAGAGATATTTAAGAAACTAGAAAAAGGCGAAATAACTGCATTAGAAGCTGCAAATTTAATAAAGTAGGAGGTAAATATTTATGTTAAATTGGGAAACATTCTTCGTGGACATGAAAGATCAAAGAACTGAAAAAGTATTTCTATGTGAAGAAGACACTAAAAGACGTTATAATTTAAAAAAATAATAAAAAAATAGAAAGGTGATAAATATGAGTGACGATAGATTAAGAATTTTAGAAATGATTGAGAAAAAAACAATAACTGCGGCAGAAGGAGCAGATTTATTAAAAGCCTTAGATAAAAACGATAAAGAAACAGCAGTAATTAAGAAACAAAAGAATCTTTTCAAAATGTTTAAGATTAAAGTGCTTTCAGCAGATGGAGATAAAGTAAATGTTCAAATACCTCTAGAATTTGCGAAAGTGGCATTAAAAAGCGGTAAAGGGTTCATGAAAATTGATCAAATTGATGATATGAATTTAGATTTAGATTTAATTCTTGAAATGATTGATGCAGGTTCTCTTGGTAAAATTGTAGATATTGAATCAGCAGACGGCGACACTGTTGAAATTATAATTGAATAGCTCTCCTCAGAACAGGACCTTATGGTCCTTTTCTTTAGGCCTACTCATAAAAAAGTGTTTAGAGGTTTTGTCTCAAACTAGATTAATTGTGGTATAATAAGAATATCAAGATTTACTTATTACCGTTATGAAGAAAGTAATCTTACTTTAGATTACTTTAAATTTTTATAAGAAGGTGCTTACATGGTAGAAAAAAATGAATTTTATGACGTAGAATTTGTTGACATGACTCATGACGGAATGGGAGTATGCAAAATTGAGGGATTTCCAGTTTTTGTAGCTAATGCTTTAAAGGGAGAAAAGGCTAAAGTCAAAATTATAAAAGTGAATAAAAGCTTTGGTTTTGGTAGACTAATTATGATTGAAAGCGAATCACCATTTAGGAAAGAACCTATTTGTGATCATTTTTTCGAATGTGGTGGGTGCAATTTGATGCATATGAACTATCAAATGCAGCTTGATTTTAAGAAATACCGTATTAAAGAGACTTTAAGAAAATTAGGAAAAATTGAAACTAAAGTTCATGAAACTGTCGGAATGATTAATCCATATTATTATCGTAATAAATCAGTAATACCTTTTGGTGAAGTTAATGGTAAGATGATTTCTGGATTATTTAAGAGTAGATCACACGATATAATAGACATGAAAAAATGTTATATTATTCCTAAAATAACATCTGATATCGTGAAATATCTTAAAAATGTATTCGTCGAACTTAGCATTCCTGCGTATAACGAAAAGGCTAGAACTGGTGTTATTAGACATGTTATAGTTCGAAATTCACATAAATATGATGATATTTCTGTAACTATTGTTACATTCACATCAAAGTTACCTAGAAAAGAAATCATTATTCGTAAAATTTCTTCTAGATTTAAAAGAGTTGTATCAATAGTACATAACTATAATCCAGAAAATACAAATGTTGTTTTAGGGAGAAAATCAAAAATACTATTTGGGGAAGACTATATTAAAGATGAAATTAATGGAGTTAAATTTCAAATTTCACATCGTTCATTTTATCAAGTTAATCCAATTCAAGTTGAAGAATTATATAAAAAAGCAATTGAATATGCAGATTTAACTAGTGATGAAGTAATTATTGATGCATATTGTGGTATTGGAACCATAGCACTAAACGTAGCAAAATACGCTAAAACTGTTTTAGGAGTAGATATTGTTAAACAAGCAATTGATGATGCAACACTTAATGCTCATAAAAATGGAATTAAAAATGTAAAATTTGTTACAGGTAAAGCTGAAAATGTTATTAAATCATGGAAAAACTATAATGTTGATGTACTTTTTGTTGATCCACCTCGTAAAGGCTGCGATAAAGAATTCTTAGAAACTATTGCTGAAATGCAGATTCCTAGAATAGTTTACATTTCTTGTAATGTTTCTACTTTGGCAAGAGATTTAAACTACTTACAAGCAAATAATTATGAAGTTCTTGAAGTAGCACCTTATGATATGTTTCCACAAACAAGTCATATTGAATCAGTTACTAAACTTAGACTAAAAAAATACTAATTCTAGAGGGGTAAATGATGAAAACTTACCGTAAAGAGTTATGGTTTAACACAACATCTAGACGAGAACTAATAAATATTACAAGAGAAGTTGATAAATGTTTATTAGAAAGTGGTATTAAAGAAGGATTGTTATTGTGTAATGCAATGCATATTACTTCAAGTATCTTCATTAATGATGATGAATCAGGATTACATCGTGATTTTGAACGTTTTTTAGAAAAACTTGCACCTGAAAAACCTTACAATCAGTATGATCATAACGGATTTGAAGATAATGCTGATGCACATATTAAAAGAACAATAATGGGAAGAGAAGTTGTAGTAGCAGTTACCAATGGATCTTTAGATTTTGGACCATGGGAACAAATTTTCTATGGAGAGTTTGATGGAAAAAGAAGAAAGAGAGTATTGGTTAAAATAATTGGTGAATAATAAGAGGTGTATTATGAATCCTTTTAAAATGAAAAACCAGATGTTACCTATTGCATCTATCAATAGTATATATGTTGATGATGTTTTAGCTCGAGACATGTTCAGACCAGAACTAATTGTTCAAGAGATTAAAAAGAACCGAGATTATCTCGGTTTTTCTAGCGATATAAATGATGAATATATACTTTATAAATTTAATGGCTATCTCAATAATAAAGATTTCGATATTAGGACTAAAGCCAATGAAATAGCTGTTTCCTTTGGTAAGAAACTTGCAAATGTTATAATAACTTTATATAATCCTTCTGAGCTATCTTTGAAAAATCACCCTATATGGACAGCAAAATATTGGGATTACTGGAAGGAAGTTAAGAAGATATATTTTGTAGGAGGCTTAACTTCACCTATCTTAACTAGTATCTTCTATGAACAGATCAAGGTAGAGAGTATAAAACAAAATATTAGTAATCTTAATGTTTCATTTATCGAAGGTTCAGTTGATTTAGGAACAAAGGGACTATCTACATTAGTTGAAAACGGAGAATATCTCTTGTTTGATTTTGGACAGACTAATATAAAAAGAAGACATTTGATTAAAAGTAATAAGGAAATTGAAATAGATTGTATATTGTATCCAATTAAATCTCGATTTTTAGATTATAAAGGAATGAATTATGAGCAATTAATTGAATCATCATTAAAACTAGATGATTTTATACTAAACACTGTTATGGAAACAATAAGTTCAGTACTATATAAAGGCGATTATATTTTAATTGCAATAGCTAACTATGTCTATGAGGGTAATATCTATTCTAAACGAGGAGGATATGCAAAATTGTCTTACATAAAAGGCAATTATGAGCAACATTTAAGTCATAGACTTTCCTCTTTACTCAGTAGAAAAATAGATGTGAAACTCTATCATGATACTTCGGCAATGGCTTTAAACTTTAAAAATATAGAAAGAACAGCAGTTATTTCTTTAGGTACTGCATTTGGAATTGCGTTTGTAGAATAAAAATATAGACTAATAAATTAATTATGATATAATATGTTGAAAGTTGGTGTAATATGGAACCCATATTAAAGGTAAATCAAGAAGTACTAATAACAATTAAACGTTTAGGAATTAACGGAGAAGGTATTGGCTTTTATAAGAAACAAGCCGTTTTTGTTGATGGAGTATTTCCTCCAGAACAAGTTGTTGTTAAGATAACTGAGGTTCACAAAGTATATTGTAAAGCTGAAGCAGTAAGAATAAAAATAAAAGCTGCAAAAAGAGTTAAACCTTTTTGTAAGCATTATGCTGAATGTGGAGGATGTCAAATTCAACATATTGATTACTCTGAACAATTATTCTTAAAAGAGGAAATGCTAAAACAAGCATTTGATCGTTACACAAACTTAGATACTGATAAAATTATATTTAACAAAATGATTGGAATGAATAACCCATTACACTATCGATATAAAGCTCAAATGCCAGTTAAAAACACTCAAACGGGGATTACTACTGGGCTTTACAAGAAGGAAACAAATGATTTAGTTGATATTATTGATTGTCCTGTTCAAACAGAAAGTATTAATCGTGTAAATCAAGAAGTATTAGAAATTTGTGATAAACATGAGATATATGCTTTTGATTCTAATACTATGAGAGGATTAGTTAGATATATTGTAGTTAGAGCATCTAATTTTAATGATGAAGTTCAAGTTACATTAGTAATTACGATATATAACAAAGCTCTTAAGGAAGCTGCGAGAGAAATAATCAGAATACCTGGAGTAGTTAGTGTAGGAATATCAAAAAATAGAGATGTCAAGAATATTGAAATATTCGGTGAAGAAGTAGAAATTTTAGAAGGAAACGACTCTATCACTGAGGGAATTGGTAAAATTAGATATGTCTTAAAACCAAAATCATTCTACCAATTAAACCCGCAGCAAGCCATTAAACTATATTCAGAAGTAAAGAAACATCTAGATTTCGATGTAGACAAAGTAATTGTTGATGCATACAGTGGTTCTGGAGCAATAAGTTTGTATTTAGCTCCATATGCTAAAAAAATAATCGGAATTGATGTATCAAAAGAATCCACTTATAGTGCAAGACATAATAAAAAAATTAACAAATTTGATAATGTTACATTTGAACTTGGAGAAGTTAAAGATGTTTTACAAAGTTATTATAATAAGGGATTTAATCCTGATGTAATAATATTTGATCCTCCAAGATCTGGATTAGATGATAAAACACTAGATTTACTAATTAGAAAAGTAGTTAAAAAGATAGTATACATTTCTTGTAATCCAAGTACTTTAGCTAAGAACATAAAAGTACTGTCTAAAAAGTATAAAGTAGAATCTGTAACTCCACTTGATATGTTCCCACATACTTCACACATTGAGAGTATTACAATACTAAAAAAAATATAATTATATGAACGGCTTTATCTCTCAATAAAGCCGTTTTTTAGTACAATATTCTTCTGAAATATAAATTGCTTGATTAATGAATAATGATATGATAGTATTAAGATATAGTATATCGGTAACCGATATAACATATACCGATATAGATAGGAGGTTCAATATGGACAAGAAACTATTGAAATTTTCACCACTTACTGAAGCAACATATTACATCCTAATATCGTTAAATACTCCTCTACATGGGTATGGTATAATAAAGAAAGTAGAAGGTCTAACTAATAATAGATTAAGGCTTGCTGCAGGGACCATGTATGGTGCTATTAGTACGTTATTGAACAATAATCTTATTGAATTAATCAATGTTGATAAGCATGTAAAAGGGAAAAAATCCTATCAAATTACATTGTCTGGAAAGAAATTATTATATTACGAGATAACTAGACTTCGAGAGATGGTAAATAATGGGATTACCGAAGTTGGTGATTACTATGAGTAAAATTATACGGAAAATATTTTTAGGCTTTGATATGGATAAGGAAAAGCATTTTTAGAAGATATGGCAACAAAAGGATTCAAAGTAATAAGGGTTTCCTTCATGAAATATTCATTCGAAGATATAGAACCAAAAAAGTTGTCTTATCAGTTAGATTTTAGAGTTCTTAATAAAGTTAAGGAAAAAGAGTACTTATCATATTTTGGGACTGGGAATTTATTAATAGATATGGATCATAGTACTATTTTGTTAAAGTAAATACAGGGGATATTAATGAATCATTCATATTTAATGACAATAAATCAATGAGAAATATGTTTAAAAAAATCATTTTATTCCTCTTAGTAGTAGGGTTTCCTCAGTACTGCCAAATACTATTCTTTAATCCACATCTCAATTTTGAAGATAGAACATACCCAAACTTCTATTTCTTTTTTAGAATTGATGCGATAGTTTTAACTGCACTTCAATTTATAGTTACACTTAGACTAATAGTAGTTTATGTTAAATTAAGAAAGTCTATAAGCGAATAAACGGGATTGGTGATTCATCAATACGTGCAAAAGCAAGGCTAAAATACTTGCTTTTTTTAATAATTTTATCTTAGTCATAAATTGAATGATTGTTCTATTAAAGCGTTGCAAACTACTTTTCCACATAAGTTATCCACACTCTAATTTAAAGTGAAATAATCAACATTGTACGATTAGTGATTTCGCTATATAAATTTTATTGACAGCTTGCTTATGGCGTATTATAATGAGCATATAGTCAGTGAGTGGGTGGTCATTATTGGCACAAGAAGTGATTTGAAGAAATTAACAAGAGAACTGTTGTTGGAGAAAACGGCTCTATTATTGAATAATCAGGGTTTTTTAAACGTGAGTTCAAAAGAGATTTCTCGTGAATGTGGGCTTTCTCAAGGGACGCTTTTCCTTCATTTTAAAACCAAGGAAAACCTTCTAAGTACAATCTTGAACGCAAATATTAAGCATTTAGAGTCAGAGCTTATAAAGAGGTGTAACGTGAATGACTCTAAAGATACCTTTTTGAGGAACTATATTGATGTCATAATTGAGCACGAATCTTTCCTTTCTAGAGCCTATAAAGATTTACCTTATTTCACTGAATCTTTAAAAAGGAATATGAGTGGTCTAGAAACAATTATAAAGAATTTATTTTTTGATAATATTAGGAGTAATCCTTCTAAGAAATTAAGTATAGTTGATTCATTTATTTCTATTGAAGCATTTATTGCACAGATGCAAAAAAACTTAATTGAGAAGGAAATATACACAGAGTTTAATAGTGTCATTAGACAAAGAAGAGGAAAAATAACAAAACTATATAAAACTCTCTTCTTATAATCAAAATTTTTAATGAAATGAGTGGTGATTATAGTGATTTCTTTTAGAATTGTTAATTTATCTGATTTTAAGCAGCTATATAATTGGTTAAACAGTTCTCATGTTAAGGAATTTTGGGATCCTGACAAGAATTTTACTTTTGAAGAAATTTCTTTGAAGTATTCTAATCGTTTAAAGGAAAATAAGATTAAGATTTATATTATTGTTATTAATAATATAGATGTAGGATTTATTCAGACGTATTTTATCGATGATTTAACGTTATTTAAGATTTCAGGAGTATCAAAAGGAATTGATTTGTATATAGGTGATAAGAATTATCTTCATAAAGGATATGGGAAACACATTTTAACTGAATTTATATCAAAATTTGTGTTTAACGATGAATTGGTAGAATTTGTTGTTATTGATCCTGAAGTAAGAAACAAGATTGCTATTAAAGCCTACAATAAAGCCGGATTTCAGCACATGAACACCGCATTTGATGTTCATCAAAAAGTTATGGGATACTATATGGCTATGAGTAGAGACAGGTTTTTTTGCAATTTATAAGGATTATGCTATAATATATTAGATTTCAAAAGGTTGTGATTAAAATGAAGAAACTTAAGAAATTATTCTTTGGAACGTATATAA
>JAOZRX010000043.1:0-4548 GCA_029939945.1 Candidatus Izemoplasma sp.
ATGGCACGCAGACCACTCCCAATGGACTGAGTTGCCTACATGATCAAGGTCTGCGGCGGCTAGGGATCGGCCAGATGAAGATAGAGGAAGGTGACCTCAGGCAGATTGTGCGATTTCGAAACTTAGAGTGGCTTGATGTCGCTGGGTGTTCGATCACGGATGCCGGGATTGAGCAACTTTTGGAATTGCCTTTTTAGATTCACCAAGATTTACCCCAAGTGCATAGAAAGCTTTAACGATATTATAAATTTCTTCATTCATAAATGGTCCCCCAGTTTGTCTCTATAAATTATTATAGCATACTGGAGCGATTTTATAGAGATACTTTTTAGAAAATCATAAAAAAATAACAAAGTCCCAAACGACTTTGCTATTTTTTAACGAATCACGACCCCATTATTTTTCGGTATTCTTAATTTCTTCAATTGCACTTTCGATATCTTTTTTAATTTCTAGTTTCATACATTTTAGTTTTTCTTCAAAGATTTCTTTAATCTTATCTTTGCTTAAGAATGGTAAAATATCATCATCACATACTTTTCCTCTTTTAATAACTCCTTCTTGGTAAGCATCGTATAGCTTATCCATTTGAGTAGGGTTAAGGAAAGGTAATAGATGTCTAACATAAACTAATACTGTATCATCGTTAAGTGCACGATCAACAACCTCATCCATTTTCTCCTCATCGGCGTATGGGAGAACGTGAACTAGTTTTAAATCGACTTTCTTTTCTAAAACTTCATCTATTAGTAAATTAATTTCATCTCTGTCTAAAAATGGCAACATGCTATGAATTTTCAAAATAAATTCCTCCTCGTTTTTGATATAAATTTTACTGGTTATATTTCTTGTTTTCTGATGTGTTTAGTAAATGTTTAATCTCTATCATATTTCTTTTCTTAATTAATAATCCATCTAATAATCTGATTCTTTCTGCGGGGTTTAATAGAATAATGAACTCTGACAAATCAATATCCATCTCTTCCATAATAACTTTCTCAATTAGCATTCTTCTTTCTTGTATATTGAGTAAATAGAAGATGGAGACAATTCTAATAGATTCCAAATTTCCTTTTATAAATTTCTCAATAATCTTTTTTCGATGTGAAGAACGAAGATATTCTGCAATGTTATCTGCACAAATCTCACTAACAAGATTTACTTCTTCAAAACATTCATTAAGTAAGTAATCAATGTTTAGGCTGTACTCGTAACATAGTAAAACCAAAGTCTCTATATCAGGAAAGCATTCTCCTCTTTCCCATTTGGATACTGCTTGTGGTGTTACAAGTAGTATCTTAGATAATTGACTTTGTGTCATACACTTTGAAAGTCTTTTAGATGCTATAATCTGGCCGAATTTAATAAGATTAATCATTACATCACCCCGTTATTTGTTTAACATATTAATTATAAATCAATAAAATTTGATTTTCAATAAACTACTAGTTGAGTTTCAAATCTATAATGAATAATTACATGTTATATTAATGTTATATAGTATTAAGTATAAACTATTTGTCATTTATTTTACAATCAAGTATAATATAAGTTGTTAAAAAGTTATTTAAGATGGTGATAGTATGAATGGACTTCGAATTGGTGTAACATTCGTTATTGTATTTGGAATATTTTTGCTAAGTGTATTTCAAATGCAACTTAGAGGATACGAAAAAATTGGAAGAATTGAAGAATGGACAGTTTACTATAGTGGTGAAGAAGAATGTGAATCAACTGTTCCATTTTATTCTGATAGTTCATATCAATATTATTATATGTGCGCAGATAGCGAATCATTTATGGTGAAGAGTGGATTTGAAGAACATACGATTGAATATGCTTTTGATAACAATTTAATAACAATAGGGGATTTAGAAGAAGTAATTGATGTAAGTAAAATAGAAATTGATTAGAAAGGATGTTTTGGGATGAAAACAATAGTTAAATTAATTGGATTATTTGTAATGTATATTGTGATATATATTGGGTATTTTGCTTTTTTGAATAGTGGTGTCGATTTTGGAATCGATTATTTAGTTTGGAATGAAATAACACAGATTTTCTTATTAGTTGTTTGTGTAACATTTTTATATATTTCCTTAATAATGGTTAGAAAAACTGAAATTGAGCCTTTAAAACGTAATATATCACTAATATTAATCGCAGCTGTTTATTCAGGTTTTTTATTTTTTATTGTAAATGCACAATTATTTATGATGAAAGGTGTATAGATATGGCAATTATCTAAATATATGATAAAATACATATGAAGATGAGAGGAGAATTATTATGCAATATGAATTTACACAAAAATGGACAAAAGAGGATTATTTAGCTTTTACAACAAATCACATGATAACAAGTGTATTTAAACTATCAAATTTAATATTATTTGGAGGTAGTATTGGATATTTATTACTATCACCAATCTTCACAGGTGAATATATCTTTTCATTTTTAGGAATAGGAGTATTTTTATTCTTAATATTCTTTTTAATTTTTACTAAAAAGAACGCTGGAAGAGCTTATGAAAAGAATAAAGAAAAAATGTTTGTTAATTACCGTTTAGATGACGATGGACTAACTTATTTGAATGTTGAAGGTGATTTAACAAAACATTGGAATGAGTTTTATAGTATTAAAGAAACAGAAGATTATTTCTTTATTTACTTTAATAAACATAATGGTATGTTGCTAGCTAAAAGAGATTTTAGTTCAGAAGTTATAAGATTTGTAATTACTAAATGTAACGAGCACATGGTTGATAAGAGAAAAATCAAGTTTTTAGATGTAGAGTTATAAAAAATAACTTTGTAGGGAGGAATTCTATTGTGAATATCTTATGTATTGATAATTCAAAAACGATTAGAGAAGTGGTAAAAGACTGTGTTTTAGATTTAAACTACAATTTTTTTGAAGCTGAAAGTGGGAACATAGGAATTGATTTAGCTAATTCTATTGAAGAACTAAAGATGATCATTATTGATTGGAATATGCCAGGAATGAGTGGGAAAGATACACTTAGTTATTTTAGAAACAATAAGAAATATCTTAATACTCTTATTTTAGTTTTAATTAGAATTCAAAATAAGGAAGAAGTAATGGATGCAATTGATATGGGTGCTAATATGTATATATTGAAACCATTCAATGTAAACAAACTGCAAGAAAAAATTGAGGAAATGATAAAAAATGCAGCGTAAACTGCATTTTTTAAAGAGGATATAATTATGGAAATTGAAATATTCGCAGATGGAATTAGTAGAGAAGATGCTGATTTAGAAAACCACAGAGTAGGATGTAGAGGTATTGTTAAGAAAGATAATCTCTATTTAATGGTCTTTGTTGAAAAACAAGGGATTTTTACTTTTCCTGGTGGGGGACTAGAGATAGGGGAAACATTAGAAGAATGTGTTTCTAGAGAAATCTTAGAAGAAACCGGAATAAAGGTAATAGTAGGTGAATTAAAAGTTTCAATAACTGAGTATTTTATTGAAAGTGTCTGGACTAATCATTACTTTATCTGTGAATATCAAAATGGAGACTCTGAAGTAAATCTTACTAAAGAAGAACTTGAACTCGGTATGAGTGTTCATTGGAAAAGTTTAGAAGAAATATTAGATATTTTTGACAATTACGAAACAATTCATGAACATGGACCAAATGTCCATAACAGAGAGTTTTTAGGATTTATTAATAGTATATAGGAGTGATAATATGTCTAGTATGAATATAACCAAAAGTAAGTTTATGGAATACATTAGATGTAATAGATTCCCTGCCTTAAACAATATTCATAAACGTCGTGACTTAGATGATGCACAAAAAGATCGATACTATGATTTACTTGATTCTTTAGACAATGTAAATGATAGTGTTTTTGAAGACGACTTTTTAGAACCAGATCTTACTCACCTAGAAGTTATGATGCCTTATTTCACTGAAGTAGAACTACTCGCAGCTAGAAAAGTAATGAGTTTATTTAAAGGTGAAACAAAATATGGAGTAAAATACGGTACTCAAAAACTATTCTTAAGAGAATTTAATAATTTCAATTTAATGTGTTATGTTGATATATATAATAAGAATGAAGAAACAATTAACATAATAGAAGCAAAAGCTACTACAAGTAATAAGTTTCTAAAACTAGGTTATACAGAAGATAAAGTTAGATATAATCTTTTTTATCTTGATGATAATGGTATATTAAAACTTAATGAGGAATTAAATCCGGGCTTATTATCAAATAAAAAATATCTGAAGCAAAGAAATAAACTATTTGATAGATTAGAAGGCAGTGGAGTATATGTTTATGATTTAGCATTTCAAAGATATGTAATTGAAGATGAAATTAAAGATGCTAAATATTATTTAGCTGTCTTAAATCATGAATACACATTTGATGGTCAATATATGGATGATAAGCCTCTTTATAACACTGATATTATCCGATTAGTTGACCTAACGAAAATCACGATAGAGATGCAAAAAAAGATTGAAGATGGCGGACTCTGGCTATCTGCTGTAACATCCTCATTGCCATCATCT
>JAOZRX010000043.1:4558-10345 GCA_029939945.1 Candidatus Izemoplasma sp.
TAGAAATAGTCATACAAAGAATCTTAAATGATGATGAATCAAGAGTTAAACTTGGGAAACATTGTCAACTTAAAAAGATGCGAGAATGCATTTATAAAGATTTATGTTATGACATTTTCCCAAAGAAAAATAGTTTAATGATGTATATGGATAAACATCATGGATTTAAAGATCCCGAAGGCGAGAAACATGACTATTTTGATCTTGTAGAAGAAGGATACAAAACAATGCTTGATATCCCTGACTCATGGCTGACAAGAAAAAATAATCGAATTCAAAGATATACAGCTCAAACTAATAAGATTCACTTAGATAAACCAAAAATTGAGGCAGCAATTGCTGTGCTTGACTATCCGATTTATCATTTAGACTTTGAGAGTTTTCCTTGTCCATTGCCAAGATTTAGAGGTGAAAGACCATATTTTCAAAGTTTATTCCAGTTTAGTCTACATATTGAAAGAACTCCTGGAGTTTGCGATAAAGAAAATGATCACTTTGAATTTCTAGCAACTGATTCAACTGACCAACGTGAAGAATTAGTTAGAAAACTTTGTGAATATATTGTAGATGATAACGGTAGTGTTCTTGTTTATAACGAGGCATTTGAAAAAACAAGAATAAAAGAATTAGCTGTTATGTTTCCTGAATATAGTGAAAAATTACTAAGTATAAATGATCGTTTATTTGATCTCTTACATGTTGTTAAAACAAATTCAAAACTATTCTCAAAATTAGGATTTGATGAAGAAAGATCGAAAACAATAAATTACTACCATGAAGATCTAGATGGATCATTTAGTATTAAGAAAGTATTGCCACTATTCAGTAATTTATCTTATAATGATATGACCGTAGGAAATGGAATGGAAGCTGTCTATGCATATGCAGGATATAGTAATTTAAATCCTGCAGAACTAAAGGAAACAAGGAACTCATTAAAACTATATTGCCAACAAGATACTTGGGCAATGGTAGAAATATTAGATAAGTTAAGAAAGATATAGTTAATTTGTTTACAAATCATATTAATATGATATAATAATCTTTGTGTTTTTTAATAGGAGGAATAAAAATGGTAAAAGTAGATAAATTACAAGGTTCTAAGGTTAGAATCGAAGTTGAAGTATCAAAAGAGTTATTTGCACATGGTCTTGATCACTCATTTAATGCAGTGAAAGACGATGTTGAAATTAAAGGTTTTAGAAAAGGTAAAGTTACAAGAGCAGTATTTGAACAACATTACGGTGTTGAGTCTCTTTATGAAGAAGCAATCAATCACTGTATTCAAGAATCATACGTAGAAGCTGTATCAAGTGAAAAAGTTATGGTTGTTGCACAACCAAAAATCGATCTTGATGTTACTAAAGTAGAAAAAGGAAAAGGATTTACATATGTTGCAGAAGTAGCTGTAGAACCTGTTGTTACTTTAGGTGAATACAAAGGAATGAAATTTAAAAAATTAAGTGATGAAGTACTTCCTCAAGCAATAGACTTAGAAATTATAAAATTACAAGAGCAAAATGCTGAATTAGTACTTAAAGAAGAAGGTAAACTAGAAAATGGAGATACTGCAATCTTTGATTTTGATGGTAGCGTTGATGGAGTGCCTTTTGATGGTGGTAAAGCTGAAAACTATGAATTGCTAATTGGTAGTGGACAATTTATTCCAGGTTTTGAAGAAAAAATGTTAGGAATGGCTTCAGGTGAAGAAAAAGATTTAGATGTTAAATTTCCAGAAGAATACCAAGCAGAAAATCTTAAAGGTAAAGATGCAGTATTCAAAGTAAAATTACACGAAATAAAAAGAAAAGAATTACCAGAATTAACTGATGAGTTTGTTAAAGAATTAGAAAAAGAGGGAATCAATACAATTGAAGAACTTAAAGCTGATATCTTAACAAAATTAACTGATCAATTAATCTTAAAGAACAATAATTCAAAAATTGATTTTGCGGTAAATACAGCTGTTGAAAATTCAACATATGAAATCGCAGAAGAAATGATTGTTGAAGAAAAAAATCGTTTAGTTGATAATGTAATTCAACAAGCTAAACAATATAAACTAGACTTAGATACATACTTGCAATATTCAGGGATTTCAAAAGAAGATTTTGAAACAAATATGATGAAAGATGCTAAGAAATCAATTGAAACAAGAATTGTTGTTCAAGCAATTTCAAAAGTTGAGGAAATTATTGCTACAAATGAAGAAAAAGAAGAAAAATATTTAGAAATCGGAGCGCAATATAAAATGGATATTAATCAAGTTAAGGTTGCGGTGAACGATGAAGCGGTTGCTTCAGAAGTTGAATATAAGAAAACTTTAGACTTCTTGGTAGACAGTTTAATTATTGAATAACAAATTATTTAAAAACATCACACAGTGGTGTTTTTTTATGTTAAAATAGTAAAGGATGACATATTTACGAATGGAGAATATATATGTATAAACTAGCTGTATTTGATATGGATGGAACATTGCTTAATAGTAAAGGTGTAGTAAGTGAAGAAAACATAAAAGCACTAGACTATCTAAAAGAAAAAGGTGTTAAGACAGTAATCGCTACTGGGAGACCTTTAGAATTGTTAAAAAAATATACGATTGAATTAGAAGTTGATGAATATGTTATTTCTTGTAACGGTAGTGTTATAGCTCACCCGTTTAACGGTAACGTCATACATGAAAACGTAATTGATAAAGATGTAGTAATTAGTATTGTCGAGATGTGTGAAGAAAATGGATACGGGTATTTGCTTTATACAAAAGATGCAGTTGTATCTAAGGATAATGAAAGACTTAGATTATTTAAAAGAATGGGTAAAGATTTTCCGAAAGAACATCTCGCAAATATAATTGAAACTGAAGATTCTAATTATATTAAAAATAACTACTCACCTAATAAGATCTTAATCACAGAAAAAGATCCAATAAAATATGAAGAATTGAAAGAAAAATTAAGTGAATATGAAGGAATAGAGTTTTCTCAAAGTTGGAGAGGTGCACTAGATGTATCCCCAGTAGGAGATAATAAAGGTAATGCAGTTAAAAAACTTAGTGAATATTTTGGAATTTTACAAGAAGAAATAATTACTTTTGGAGATAACTTAAACGATCTTTCAATGATTAAGTTCGCCGGAATGGGTGTAGCAATGAGTAACGGAGAAGATGAACTAAAAGAAGTTGCTAATTATATTACATCAACAAATGATGAAAACGGAGTAGCAAAGGCGATTTACAAATTTATCAAATAAATTATAAAGACGTTTCACTATCTTTATTTAAATCATTAAGATATAATAAAATGACAATAAAATAAGTGATATGTTGTTTGCTTAATTATTGTAAATAAATAATTATAAGGTATAATTAAGATATATAAGAAGATATATAAGAAGAGGTGATTAATATGTTTCAAGCTAATGTACTTACAGAAGGATTATTGCCAAGTATTGCGATTCGCGGAATCGCACCTTTTCCTCATACAGATCTTCGAATTGAAGTTGGACGCATTGTATCAAGAAATGCTTTATTAGAAGCTGAAAAGAATTACGGGAATCATATATTATTATTAATTCAAGAGAATCCTATGCATGCAAAACCAACACCTGAAAATGTATTAAAACATGGTGTAGTAGCAAAAATAGGAATGAGAATTAAATTACCTAATGGTAACTTCAAAGTTAAATTTGATCCAATTGTTCGTGCTAATGTAATTAGTATCGACCAAGTAACTCCATTTTTTCTAACAAGATTTCTAACAATGCCAACAGTTCAAGAAGACATTGATCAAGAACTTGCATTAGTTAGAATGTTAGCTAAACAAGTACTCGAAAATAATAAAATTATTCTAAAGAACCCAAAACATAGTTTAGAAGCTATTCAAAAGGGTGTATCAAGTGATAAGTTATGTGATATTGTCACAGATAGTTTAAAAATTAGTGAAAGTCTTAAGTTTAAATATATCCAGACAGATTTACTAAATGAGAGATTAACGTATTTACTTTCAGATATTGAAAAAGAAAAATATATGTCTGAAATTGAAATGGAAATCAATAAAACTGTTAAGAAAAATATTGATGAAAATCAAAAAGAATATTACTTGAGAGAAAAAATGCGTGCCATTCAAGAAGAACTTGGAGATAAGGTTAAAAAAGAAAGCGATATTGAAAATTTAAAGAAAAAAATCAAAGCTAAAAAAATGCCTGTACATATTGAAGAAAAAGCAATTTATGAACTTACAAGATACCAGTCTTTACCTGCATCTTCAGGTGAATCTGGAGTAATAAGAACATATCTTGATTTCTTAATTGATTTACCATGGCATGAAGTAACAGTAGATGAAAAAGATATCAATAAAGCTGAAGAAGCACTTGATTCTACTCACTTTGGACTTGAAAAAGTTAAAGAGAGAATTATTGAGTATTTAGCAGTTAAAATATTAACTGGTAAAAATCCTCAAACAATTCTTTGTTTAGTAGGTCCACCAGGTGTTGGTAAAACAACACTTGCTCAAAGTATTGCTTTAGCATTACAAAGAAACTTTGTTAAACAATCTTTAGGTGGAATTAAAGATGAAGCTGAAATTAGAGGACACCGTCGAACTTATCTAGGTGCTTTACCTGGTAGGATTTTACAAGGAATTAAAAAGGCTAAAGTAATTAATCCTGTCTTTTTACTTGATGAAGTAGATAAATTAGGAAGCGACTATAAAGGAGATCCAAGCGCTGCATTACTTGAAGTGCTTGACCCTGAACAAAATGCTAAATTTAGTGATCATTACTTAGAAGAACAATATAACTTAAGTCAAGTATTGTTCATAGCAACAGCTAATTACCTTGGGAATATCCCTGCTGCACTTCGTGATAGAATGGAAATAATCGAATTATCAAGTTATACAGAAATTGAAAAATTTCATATAGCTGAAGAACATCTTATTAAGAAACAATTAGAAACACACGGACTTGATTCTAAAAAATTTAGGATATCTGATGATGCTGTTATGGAATTAATCAGATCATATACAAGAGAAGCAGGAGTTAGACAACTTGATAGAGTCTTAGGAACACTAGTAAGAAAATCTATTAAGATAATTCTTGGTGATAAAAAGGCTAATGTTTCAATCACTGCTGATAATATTACTGATTTCTTAGGTAAACCTCGTTTCTCAAATACTAAAAGTGAAACTGAAGACCAAATTGGTGTAGTAACAGGTCTTGCGTATACTCAGTTTGGTGGAGATACATTACCTGTAGAAGTAACTTACTACAAAGGAACAGGTAAACTAGTATTAACTGGTAAACTAGGAGACGTAATGAAAGAGTCAGCTCAGGCTGCATTATCTTATGTTAAATCAAATAGTGATAAATTCTCAATTGAACAAGAATTCTATTGTGAAAATGATATTCATATTCATGTACCTGAAGGAGCAGTTCCAAAAGATGGTCCAAGTGCTGGAGTTACAATGGCAACAGCCATTGTTTCAGCCTTAACACACAAGAAAGTTGACCACTGTATTGGAATGACTGGAGAAATCACGTTAAGAGGAAGAATACTTCCAATTGGTGGACTAAAAGAGAAATCAATTGCGGCTCACCGTAGCGGATTAAAAACAATTATGATTCCGTTTGATAATAAAAAAGATTTAGAAGATATTCCTAAAGATATTCAAGAACAACTTGAAATTATTCCTGTTTCAACTATTGATGAAATTATATCTAGAGTACTAAAATAGAGAGGCTGTAAAGAAATAGGAATTTTAAATTAAAGTTATCCAGTGGATAAATAAA
>JAOZRX010000076.1 GCA_029939945.1 Candidatus Izemoplasma sp.
TACATTTCCTGATCCAACTGTTTTAGATAGTTATTATCAATATTTAGGTAATTTATATGAAACAGTATTATTTGTTGTTTTACTTGTTGGTGTTGGATTCTTTATTAAAGATAAAACAAAAGGATTACTTCCTTTAGTATTAAGTAAACCAATTAATAGAGTTAAGTACTTATTATCAAAATACATTTCACTTAGTATTTTAATACTTATATCATTATTAATAGGATATCTAGTGTTTGGTTATTATACTTATTTTATATTTGATGAAGTAGATATGTTATGTACACTAATTATGTCATTTCTATTTTTTGTGTATGTTCTTTATATCCTATCGATATCGCTATTTACAGCGACACATTTTAAATCGTATTTAGCTGCTGTATCAGTAACATTTGGTATTTATGTATTTACATCAATGCTTACTTTCTTTAAAGTTTCAATATTTAATTACTTACCTGGTGTAATTTCTAGTAGTTCAGTTGAAATATTACAAGGTACTGAAGTAGTAAGTGATGTAATAATTAATATCTTAGTTACTCTTGGTTTTACAGCGTTATTTGTATACTTATCAATAATAAAATTTAATAAGCAAAATATATAAAAAAGAAGATTAAACTTAAAGTGAACCCCGTTTAGTGGACACTAAATAAAAAAGAACACTTCTGTATAATAATAACAATATGGAGGTGTTTTTAATATGGCAAGAAAAGGACAAAAGTTTGAGAAGTATGATTTCTAGTGACGATTATATTTAAATGCAATTAAACGAAATATATACAGCAGATGCAGTTTAGCAAGATATTATTAGACAAGAATTATATAATTATCTGATAGATGATTACGGATACATGTTGGATTATGATTTTAGACAATTCCAATTTGTTTTCCCGGATTCTACAAGCTTTTTAAGAGTTCATTCTCCAGCAAGATATGGTGACGATTTGTATGGTGCCAGATATTCAATTAGAACTATTAATGAGTATGAAAGAATTGAAAAAGGATTTGAAGAAGGTAGAACATTTAATGGATATAGATATGTATATCCATTAACATATAATGATCAACATATTGGTGCTGTAGAAATCAGTATTTCACTGTCAGCTGTTACTAATGTACTATCTGAACTTCATAATAATGATTATTGTTTTATCTAAACGTTCAAGAAAACTCCCACTTCAAGTATATTGAGAATGTAGTAAGTGGGGGATGAATTAAACATGGTGAACTAATTTTTAAAAAAATGGTTCACTTTTTATGTTTATTTATCAATAAGAAGTAATCGAAAAAAGAGTGAAAATATGGTATAATAGATATATAAGTAATATTATAAGAAAGGGCTTTATTAAATGGAATTAGACAGTAATAATCATTCAGTGTTCAAATTATATTATCATCTTATATTAGTAGTAAAATATCGAAAAAAAGTAATAAACAGCGATATTTGTGAATACGCAAAAGAACGGTTTAAAGTAATCAGTAATAAATAAAGTAAGAAGGTGAAATGTATGAAGAGAAAAGTGAATAGAGGATTAAAGGTAAAAATATACCCAACAGAAGCTCAAAGTAATATCTTTGATCAAACTTTTGGTTGTGTAAGATTGATATGGAACTATTCATTAATGGAAAGAAAAGAAATTCATTCTTTATACAAAGACTACCCTGAATTGTATATAACACATAAATATAAAACACAAGCAGATTGGAAAAGAGAATTTTCATTTTTAAAGAATGTAGATTCACAAGCATTAGCAACGACACAACAAGAGCTACTATCAGCTTACAGGAACTTTTTTAAAAGCACACATAAACATCCAATATTTAAAAGTAAGAAACAACAAAAAAACAGTTAAGCAACACATACAACTAATAATAATATTAAAATACCAAAAGTAGGTTGGGTTAAACTTAGGAAAAAGAGAAAAGAATTACCTTATGGTTCAATAATTAAAGCAGCAACAATCTCAAAAACTCTAACTGGAAAGTATTATGTATCACTAAGATTAGAGTATAAACAAGAAGTAAAGGTAATAGATTCATCAGTAACAAGATCAATAGGTCTAGATTTTTCTTTAAATGGATTTTATGTAAATTCGGAAGGTAAGAAAGCCAATTATCCAATGTTTCTACATATTTCATTAGAAAAACTAGCTAAGTATCAAAGAAAACTTTCAAATAAAGTCAAAGGGAGTAATGGGTATAATAAGCAAAAACTAAAAGTATCTAAGTTACATGAGAAAATAACTAATCAAAGAAACGATTTTCTTCATAAACAATCAAGATTCCTAGTTAACAATTACGACGTTATTTCAGCTGAAACACTTGATTTAGAAGCAATGCTTCAAAACAAGTATTTTAGTAAGAAGATAATTGATATTAGTTATAATAAATTTTTAACATATCTAAAATATAAATGTGAAGCTGAAGGTAAACTATTTCATCAAGTAAATAAGTATTATGCATCAAGTAAGATATGTAGTAATTGTGGAACAAAGAAAAAGACATTACCTTTGTCACAAAGAGTATACTCTTGTGAATGTGGTAATGTCATTGATAGAGATTTAAACGCAGCACTCAATATATGTATAGAAGGAATTAAAACATTCTATACTAAAGAGGACCGAATAACCTCGATAGCGTGGTAATCTTGCGAACGTTAGTTCGCATAACCCATGAAGCTCCCACTTCAAATTTTTAATTAAGTGGGGGAGGATTCAC
>JAOZRX010000002.1 GCA_029939945.1 Candidatus Izemoplasma sp.
GAAGATGGTGTAGTTATTAAGTTCTTAACATCACCAGTTGAATTTGATGGAAAAACTTTAACTTGTGTAAAAAATGAACTAGTTAATAATAAGGCAAAATCAACAGAAGTTACATTTACAATGGAATGTGATTCTATCATTAACGCTATTGGAACTAAAGTAGATACAACTGCTTATGTAAGAAATAATATTGTACTAAATGATTGGGGTTATCCAATTGTCAATGATAAAAATGAAACTTCAGTAGAAAATGTATATGTTGCAGGGGATGGTAAGGCAGGAGCTAAAACAATTGTTAAAGCTGTTGCAGATGCTAAATTAGTTACAATTGATGTCTTAGATAAATTGGAACTAAGCAATGATTTTGTTAGAGCAATCGTCCTTGAAAAACAGGATAAATTATATGATAAAAAAGGTACTTTGGAAGAAAGATTGGAAGCAAAACTTGATGGATTACGTTGTTTAATATGTGATCAAGTTTGTGATATATGTACAGATGTTTGCCCAAACAGAGCTAATATAAGCGTTAATATTGCGTCTGAATTATTCGACCAAAAACAACAGATTATTCATGTTGATGGTATGTGTAATGAATGTGGTAACTGTGCTACTTTTTGTCCACATAATGGTCGACCTTATAAGGATAAAATCACATTATTTTGGACTGAACATGATTTTGTTGATTCAACAAACGTTGGATTCCTTCCCTTAAGTGAAAACCAATTTAAGGTTCGCGATGAAATAGGGAAAGTATTTAATTATACAATTGGGGACAATACAGTCTCAAAAGAAATTGCAACAATTATTGATGCCGTTGTCAATCAATATTCATATTTGATGATGTAGGTGTATATAAAGAAATAAGATGTAAGTTTCACTGAAACTGTTAGTATTATGATTTATAAGGAGGTAGAATTTATGAAAGATATTAGTAAATCTGTTAGAAAAGTTGACAGTTTAATCAAAATGTCTGGTGAAGCAAAATACGTTAGTGATATTAAAATTGACGGAATGCTTTATGCTAAAACGGTTAGATCAAGTAAGTCTAAGGCAATCATTAAAAAAATAACTTTACCTGTTATTCCAGAGGGATACCATATTATTGATCATACAGATATCCCAGGAAAAAACTTTGTAAAAATTATTTTTGAAGATATGCCTGTGTTTGCAGAAAAAACTGTAAGTTATTACGGTGAACCTATTATGTTAGTTATAGGAGAAGATAAAAACATAATTACTGATATAATTTCAAATATTGAAATAGAGTATGAAGAAGTTACTCCATTATTTGAAAATACAAATAGTGCAATTAATTACCATTTCACAAAAGGTGATTCAAACAAAGCATTTAAAAATGCTAAAAAGATTATTAAGGATGACTATGATACAGGATACCAAGAGCAATTATATATTGAACCTCAAGGTATGATTGGATATATTGAAGGAGAAAAAGTGACTTTAATTGGTTCAATCCAATGTCCTTATTACGTTAAAAATGCAGTAATCTCTATTCTTGAAGCAGAAGAAGATCAAGTAAGAGTTAAACAAGCAGTTGTTGGTGGAGCATTTGGTGGAAAAGAAGAATTCCCATCACTTATGGCATGTCAATTAGCAGTTGCTTTAAGAAAGATTAAGAAACCAATCAAGCTGATATATGAAAGAGAAGAAGATATGGAAGTTACTACAAAAAGACATCCTGCTTGGATTCATATGGAAGCTGCAATTAATGATAAAAATGAGATTGATGGTTTAACTGCAAAAGTTGCAATTGACGGTGGAGCTTATATTGGTCTTAGTGGTGTAGTTTTGTCACGTGCATTAATTGCATCGACTGGTGCTTATACAATTGATAATATTGAAGTTGGTGGAGATGTATTTCTAACAAATACTGTACCAAATGGAGCTTTTAGAGGTTTTGGTGCACCACAAATGTTATTTGCTGTTGAGATGTTTATCCAACATATAGCTTTGGAATTAGAGTTAGATCCTTTAGAATTAAGACTCAAGTATTTAGCTAAACAAGGTGATGCAACTTCAACTAGAGGTAAATTTAGAGATCCTATTATAATGAATGACATGATTAATAAAGGTATGGAAATGTCAGATTATAAGAATAAAGTAAAAAAATATACTGAACAAGGTATTTATAAAGGAATTGGTATGAGCTGGTTCTTACATGGTTGTGGATTTACTGGCAGTGGAGAAGCAAACCATATTAAAGCACTTGTTAAACTTCAAAAAGATATCGATGATAAAGTAACAATCTTAATTGCTGCTGTAGATATGGGACAAGGAGTTCAAACAACAATGAAAAAGATTGTTGCTCAAATATTAGATATTCCATTAGATCAAGTTATCTACAATAAACCAGATACTGATTTAGTACCTGATAGTGGACCAACAGTTGCCTCAAGAACAATTATGGTAGTTGGTGGATTAGTAGCTAGAGCTACTAAACAACTTAAAGAAAAATGGGTTGATGGTGAAGCTATTATTGTATCTGAAAGATATAAACAACCAGAATATATTAAATGGGATGAAGATAATTTTATAGGTGATGCATACCCAGCATATTCTTGGGGAGTAAATATTGTTGAAGTAGAAGTTTCTCCAATAACTTATCAAGTATCATTAGTTGGTATTTGGAGTGTATATGATGTTGGAAAAGCAATAGATGAAAGAATAATTATGGGACAGGCTGATGGTGGAATCCTGCAAGGTGTAGGATATGGATATCTTGAAGTTATGAAAAATGTTAATGGTAAAATTCAACATAAAAATGTAACTGATTATATTATCCCAACTACTGGAGATACTGCTCCAATGGAAACTTTCTTAATGGATAATCCTTACCCATTAGGACCATATGGTGCTAAGGGTGCAGGTGAACTTACATTAGTAGGTGGAGCGCCAGCTGTTGCACTAGCTATTGAAAATGCAATTAATAAAAAAGTAAAAAGTATACCAGTTACACCTGAGTATATAATGGAGTTGATGAAAAATGGCTAAAATAAAATTTACTTTAAATAATAAAGTTGTTGAAATAGAAGAAAGCCCAACTGCAAGACTATTAGACATTTTACGAGATAAATACGATTTCGTTGGTGTTAAAGAAGGTTGCGGTGAAGGTGAATGTGGTGCTTGTGCTGTTTTGATTAATGACAAAATAGTGAATTCTTGTATCGTTCCTTTAGGAACTGTAGAGGGAAAAAGCATAGTCACAATTGAAGGGTTTAGTAAAACAAAAAGACATGAAGTTTTAAGAGAATCTTTCGAAGAAGAAGGGGCTGTCCAATGTGGGTTCTGTACTCCTGGGATGCTAATCGCTTCTGAATCATTATTAAATACAAATCCTCATCCAACTGACGAAGAAATCAAAATTGGATTGTCAGGAAATCTTTGTAGATGTACTGGGTACAATATGATTATTAAAGCAGTTAAGAGTGCATCGAAAAAAGGAGATGGACTCTGGTGAAAAATTTAATTCCTAAAACTTATGCTGAAGCTTTAGAAATGCTTAATAATGATAATTTAAGAATATTAGCAGGCGGAACAGATTTAATGATTCAAAATAGAAGCTGGAGTAATATGTTACCAGATTTTAAAACGGGAACAATACTTATTTTCAACTTGGAAGAATTAAAATATATGGTTCAAGAGGAACACTTTCTTCATATTGGTTCTGGAATGACATTAGAAGATATTAAAGATAATGAACTAACACCTAAGTTACTAGTTGATGCACTTAAAATTATGGCATCACCTGCTATTAGAAATATGGCAACTATTGGTGGTAATATTGGTAATGCATCACCTGCAGGTGATTCTTTACCTGTCTTATATGTACTTAATGCATTAGTCGTTTTAGAAAGTGTTGAAGCAATGAGAGATGTTCCAATTCATGATTTTATTATTGGACCAGGTAAAAAGACTATTAAACAAAATGAAATTATTAAGGAAATAAAAATTCCAACAAATAATTTAACAATAGTAAAATTTGACAAAATTGGTGGTAGAAAGGCAGATGCAATTTCAAAAATTTCTTTTGCTGGAGCAGCACATGTTAAAAACAATATTATTCAAGATTTTAGAGTTGCATTTGGTGCAGTAGGGCCAACTGTAGTTAGAAAATATGATCTTGAATCTCACTTGGTTGGATTGACGCTAGATGATGTTTCTTTAAACATTAAGGAAATATTAAGCGAATATGGAAAATACATTAGACCAATTGATGATCAAAGATCTAATAAAGAATATCGCAAAGAAGTAGCATTAAATTTACTTGAAAGTTTTATTCTAAGTCTATAAATATTAGAGATTGAGAGGTGAGACTATGAATACAATTAAACTTGTTGAAGTTGCAAGAGGAGATGTTCCTGCAGATTTAGTTCTAAGAAACTGTAGAATTATCAATGTTTTCACAGGCAAAATTGAACAAGGTGATATTGCAATTACAGATGAAGTAATTGTTGGTATTGGAAATTATGAAGGAACTAAGGAAATCGATATGAAAAATCGATTTGTATCTCCTGGTTTTATTGATGGACATGTTCACATTGAATCTTCAATGTTAACTCCTCCTCAATTTGCAAAAATTATTGTTCCAAAGGGAACAACTAGCATCATTGCTGACCCACATGAAATTGCCAATGTAAGCGGCGTAGATGGAATAAAGTATATGATTTTTTCAAGTATATTTGGACCGTTAAATGTCAATATTATGGTACCATCGTGTGTTCCAGCTACTTCGTTTGAAACAAGTGGTGCAATAATATCTTCAAGTGATATCGACAAATGCAAAAATAATAAGGGTGTTCTTGGACTTGGAGAAGTTATGAATTATCCTGGAGTTATTTTTGGAGACGAAGAAGTACACAAAAAAATAGAAGTTATGACTGGGTATGTTAAAGATGGTCATGCACCAAGTGTGACTGGGAAACAGTTAAATGCTTATAAACTAACAGGAATTAAAACTGATCATGAATGTACTACTGTTGAAGAACTTAATGAAAAAGTAGCAAGAGGAATGTATATTCATCTACGTGAAGGTTCTGCGACTAGAAATGTTAAAGTTCTTTCAAAAGGAATAACAAAAGAAAATAGTAGAAGATTGATTTTTTGTACTGATGATAAGCATTCTGAAGATATTAGAATTGAAGGTCATATTAATTACAATATTAGATTAGCTATTGCAAATGGAGTTGATCCAATAACGGCTATTCAAATGGCTACTATTAATACAGCAGATTGTTACAAACTAGACCATATAGGAGCAATAGCTCCAGGTTATTTTGCTGATTTAGTTGTATTTGATTCGTTAACTGAGATTAATATCGACGAAGTTTATATTAAAGGTGAGTTAGTTGCTAAAAACGATAAAGCATTATTCGATGCAGTTCTTTATACAAATGGGTCTGTAACTGATACAGTTAATATATTGGATAGTGATAATGTTTCCTTAGATATAAAATTACAAAGTGACAAAGTTAAGGTAATTAAGCTAATTGAAAACAATGTGACAACAACAAAAGTAATAAGAGAAGTTAAAACTAAAAACGGTATTTTCCAATTTGATAAAGGGAAAGATATATTAAAACTCGCAGTTGTTGAAAGACATCATCAAACTGGTAATGTGGGACTAGGCTTTTTAGAAGGATATGGTCTCAAAAATGGAGCAGTTGCAATGACAATTTCTCATGATTCACACAATTTAATCATTGTGGGTGATAATGATAAAGATATGCTAATTGCAATGAAAGAAATCGAGAAGATTAAGGGTGGAATAACATTAGTTAATAATGGTAAAGTAATAGACAGTATTAGGCTAGAAGTAGCCGGATTAATGACTAATACTGATGTTAAAGTAATTGAAGCAAAACTTAAAACTATGGAAGTAGCTGCACGTAAAATGGGTGTAAATAACAAAGTTGATGATCCATTCCTAAGTTTAGCTTTCATGAGTTTACCTGTTATTCCAGAATTAAAATTAACTGATAAGGGATTATTTGATGTTAATGAATTTAAACTAGTTTCTCTTGAAGAATAAATATAATTTGATCGATGAAAAGGTGATGCAGAATGAAATATGTTAAAAATTTTGAGTGTACAGTATGTCATAAAATATATGATAAAAACGAATTAATATACACTTGTAAAGAATGTGGCGAAAAAGGTATCTTAGATATCAATTATGATTATGATGAAATAAAAAAAATAGTAAACAAAGCATATTTTAAAAACAACACTGATTTTACAATGTGGCGTTATAAAGATTTAATGAGTATTAAAGATACTGATTTTAGCAAATCATTGAAAGTCGGATGGACACCACTTTATGAATCAAATATATTAAAAGAAGAACTGGGATTAAAAGCATTATATATAAAAGATGAAGGATTAAATCCTACAGCTTCATTAAAAGATCGTGCTTCGGCAGTAGCTGTAGTTAAAGCAATGGAAGAAAATGCAGAAGTAATTTCATGTAGTTCTACTGGAAATGCTGCATCTAGTTTAGCGGGTAATGCTGCTAGAATGGGTTTGAAAACTGTAATTTTTGTTCCAAAAAGGGCACCACAGGGTAAGTTAGCACAATTACTAGTTTATGGTGCTAAGGTAATAAGTGTGGATGGAGATTACAAAGACACATTTAAGTTATCAAAAGATGCAATAAATCATTTTGGATGGTATAATCGTAATGCTGCAATAAATCCTCATTTAGTTGAAGGTAAAAAAACAGTTGCTTTAGAAATAGCTGAACAGCTAGATTTTAATATAACTGATTGGGTAAGTGTCTCAGTTGGTGATGGTTGTACGATAGGTGGAGTATATAAAGGTTTCTTTGATTTGTTCAGTATAGGACTGATTGATAAGATACCTAAAATACTTGGAGTTCAAAGTGATGGTTGTAGTCCGTTTTATACAGCATTCGCTGAGGGTTGTCCTTTAGTAGAGGCTGATGAAAATACGATTGCTGATAGTATTGCTGTTGGGATTCCAAGGAATCCTGTAAAAGCACAAAATGCTGTTAGTAAATCTGGGGGAACATGGATTACTGTAAGTGATAAAGAAATTTTAAAAGCAATGAAAAATCTTGGATCAAAAGAAGGGATATTCGGTGAACCTGCAGGAGTTGCTGGGTTCGCAGGCGTGATAAATGCATTACAGCAAGGTATAATTAAAAATACCGACAGTGTAACTGTAATTGTTACAGGTAACGGGTTAAAAGATACTGTCAATGCTTTAAAAGCAGTTGGGAAACCTATCATACTAAAACCTGATTTACACGAATTAATTAAGTATCTAAAATAAAATAAGAAGTGAAAGAATGAGCTGAACGTGGGAACGAAGTAGAAGACAGTGTAATTGATGGAGTTCACTCTATCGTTTATCAAGAAGCAGAAAATAGATTACATACTGCAAAAGCAGTAATGGCAATGACAATTGGAGATAAATAATATTTTATAAGATTTGAAAAATAAATAGTGAGGTGATTTAATGAACAAGTTTATGAAAGTAGCTATTGACGAGGCATTCAAAGGAATGCGAGCAGATGATGGAGGGCCTTTTGGAGCTGTTGTTGTTAAAGACGGAGAAATAATTGCTGTTGGTCACAATCACGTTGTTGAGTCAAATGATCCAACTGCACATGCTGAAATAGTTGCAATAAGAAAAGCAACAAAATTACTAGGTAGATTTGACTTATCAGATTGTGAAATCTATTCATCTTGTGAACCTTGTCCAATGTGTTTTGCTGCAATTCACTGGGCAAAAATGAAAACATTATATGTAGGAGCGAGTCGTTATGATGCTGCTGATATTGGTTTTGATGATCAGTATATTTATGATGTAATACAAGGAAAAGCTACAAAAGAACAAGTCGGTATAGTTCACATTGATCATGATGAGTGTTTAGCTCCTTTTAAAGAGTGGAGTAAGAAAAACGACAAAGTAGAATACTAGAAAAAACTTATAAAAGAGAAAGTGTGGGTATTAAATTACCCACATCTCTTTTTATATTTATTGGGAGGATATATTATGAACAACGATTTAGTATTAGATGTTCACGAGAAACCAAAGAGTTATATAGCTTGGCTATTTATGAGTCTTCAACATGTGTTTGCAATGTTTGGAGCAACTGTACTTGTACCTATTTTAACAGGATTACCTGTTGGTGTAACATTAGTTGCAAGTGGTGTTGGTACATTAATTTATATCGCATTTACAAAAGCAAAAGCTCCAGTTTTTTTAGGAAGTAGTTTTGCTTTTATCATTGCAATTCAAAATGCTACAGTAACTAATCCTGATGGATCACTAGATTTTAGTGCTGCTTATTTTGGGTTAATGACAGTTGGTATTATTTATGTTGTTGTAGGAATCATAATTCATTATGTAGGAAGTGGATGGCTCAAGAAACTATTACCTCCAATTGTAATTGGTCCGATGATTATGATAATTGGTCTAGTTCTTGCACCAATTGCAATACAAAGTGCTGGACTGGTCGCAGGATCTAATTTTGAAACACCTTTAATTGCCTTAATTACCTTTTCAACCGTAGTTATAATTAGTATTTATGCTAAAGGACTTTTAAAGATTATTCCATTTTTAATCGCTATAATCGTTGGATATACTACAGCAGTTATTTTTGGTGTAGTTAATTTTTCAGAAGTATTTGAAGGAGTTAAGGCAATTTCAGTTCCGGACTTTACTTTTATTGGAACATATAAAATAAACTTTACAGCAGTAGCAGTTTTTGCACCAATTGCTTTTGTAACTATTGCTGAACATATTGGAAATCATACTGTTCTTGGTGAAGTTATTGGAAGAGACTTAATCAAAGACCCAGGACTAGATAAAACTTTATGGGGAGATGGTGTAGCAACATTCGTAAGTGCTGCTATTGGTGGACCTGCAAATACTACATATGGTGAAAATACAGGAGTAGTAGCAATGACTAAAAACGCAAGTGTCTGGGTTACAGGACTTGCTGCAATATTCGCAATCACTTTAGGATTCTTTGGATATATTCAAGCATTTATATTGAGTATACCTTCTGGAGTTCTTGGAGGAATGACAATTGTATTATACGGATTAATTGCTGGTAATGGTGTTAAAGTATTAGTAAAAGAAAAAGTAGATTTCTCAAATATGAAAAATCTAATTATAGCTGGAGCAATGTTAGTAATTGGTCTTGGTGGAGCAACTATTCAGATTAATGATGCAGTTGGGTTATCGGGTATGAGTTTAGCTGCTTTGGTTGGTATCTTGCTTAACTTATTACTTAATCCAGAAAAAGATTCCAAAAATAAAAACGATTAATTAAATTAATCGTTTTTTTAATATCATTCTACGAAGCAACTTCCACCAATAAATTCTCTTAGTAAAGAATTACATGGTACATACGAATCATCAATATCTACAAAGTATTTTAAAAACTTAATTAATCTATTCGCAGTAACATAGTATTCATTGTCATATGGTATTTCCTGTAATGTCGGTAGAGCATATTTTTTCATAACACATAATTCATATTGTAATCCTGAATTATAAATATAATCAGCGTTTTCTTGGTTAGGGTAAATCCATTTAAATTCACCACGTCTTACAGAACTCCACATACTTAATGTTCTTATAGCAGGAGCATTTCTAAATTTTTTATCACGAACAATTCTTCTAAGTAATCTTAAATTAGTAATACTTATTGGATTGTGATTATCTAAGTTCATCTGTAATTGAGGACTTATATAGATTTTAAATACTTGTTTTTTAGGAATCATTTCTGATAACTTATCATTTAAGGCATGAATACCTTCAATAATAATAGGGTTATCTTCAGAAACTTTTAATTTTGTATAACCATTTCTTCGTTTAGTTGTAAAATCAAAAATTGGTATTTTTACTTCTTCACCAGCAATTAAATCTAACATATTTTGATTAAATAACTTAATATCTAACGTATTTATATGTTCCAAATCAATTTCTCCGTATTTATTCTCAGGAATATCTTCTCTATTTAAATAGTAATTATCTAATGAGATAGTGATTGGTTTTAATCCTCTAGTCATAAGTTCAATTCTCAATCTATTAGAGAAAGTAGTTTTACCACTAGAACTAGGACCTGCTATTGCAATTAATCTTATGTTATGAATATCTTTTTTTATTTTGTCTCCAAGTTCAGTAAGCATAGCATTGTGCTGAGCTTCACACATATGAACAAATTCAACAATACTATTTTTTTCAACATGTCTGTTTAAATCAGCAATTGTGCTTGCTTCAACAACATCAGCCCAAATTGAAGCTCTTCTTAATGTTTGAACATATTTTTCTGCATCTCTAAAGATAGGTATTTTACCATTCTTTTCCGCTCTAGGATATTGAATTAAGAATCCTATTTCATAAGGTCTAAATAAGTATTTACTTAAATAACCAGTTGAAGGAACCATATAACCATACATATAGTTCATGTACCCATCACATACATAAAAATGTACTTTGTTATCAGGACGATATTCAATAATGTCGATTCTATCTTGATAATCATTTTCCATATAGAATTCAATTGCTTCTTCAGTACTCATTGTAATTCTTTCAAAAGGAACGTCTAACTCAATTAACCGATCCATTTCAGTTTTGATATTATTTAATATTTTATCGATATTTGGAGAATCATCATTAACTATATAGCAAAAAATCGATCTAGATAAACTATATTTAAACTTGATTTTATATTTAGGATAAACATTATTAAATGCCATAGCTATAAGATATCTTAAACTTTGCTCATAAACATGAACAGATTCAGAATTATTCATAGATAAAAATTCTACATCAGCATCATATTCGAATTTATACGATAACTCACGCATACGGTGGTTAACTCTTGCTACAATGAAATCCTTATTTTTCGCTTCAGGGAGTTCATTTAGTCTTATTTCATTTTCAAATTGATAATCAGTACTTCCCACTTTGATTGTAAACATAATATCACCTCTAAATTTTGGGAGTGTAGTTCTATTTTACCAAAAAACAGAGTAAATTAAAACAAATATATAAAAATATATTATGTAAAAAACATTTGACATAATGTAAAAAATATTTTACACTGTAATTGAGGTGGTATCATGAATGTAAATTATAAAAGGTCATCAATAACATGTATTGTATTTGGAATATTATTTTTTTACTTAATTATTCATTTTGCTGTAATTGGTCCTCTAGAATTTCAATCAGAGAGAATTCACAAGGTTATAGCTGCTGCTGTAATAATTGTTGCAATGTCTTCATTTGCGATTATGCTGTTACTTACAAATAAAAAGGACAAAGTATTTGATGAAAGAGATTCACTGATTCAAAAACAATCTTCAATGGTAGGATTAATGCTAACAGGAATATTTGTTTTCTTATTTTCGATAATTCTATTTATTAGTTATGAAGATAGAGGAGTTTTAGAAGTATCATGGGTTTGGTTGATTGCATATACTACATTTTCTTTTAGCTATTTTATTACTAGTTTAATATCTGTATATCTTTACATAAGAGATGACTAAACTACCAAGCAATTTAACCAATAGTATTAAACTCCTTCGTACTAAATTAGACTTAACACAAGACGATTTGGCCAAAAAAACAAATTGTTCTAGACAGACGATTAACGCAATTGAAAAGAATAAGTATTCTCCAAGTTTGCTTTTAGCTTTTAAGATTGCTTACATACTTGAAACTAATATTGATGAAGTATTTGGAATTGAATAGTATAAAGGCTAGTATGACTAGCTTTTTTATTGACAATTTTTTTAAAGGTTTTATAATGAAATTGTAGGTGAGAGAGAGAGAGAAAATGAAAAAAGAGATTTTTATTGAAAAATTCATCGATGAAGATGAAAGACCGAGAGGTCAAAGAGAATTTTATCGTGGACGTGGTGCAGGAATTAATCGTCACGATAAAGGTAGAGGATTCCACATTAATGGTGGAAGAAGAGATGGATATGGTCCACATTTAGAAGAAGGATGTAATGTAACAAAAAAGTACCCAAGCCATAATTATTACCGAAAGAGTTATGAAATAAAAGAATTTGAAAGTAAAACAAAAATGTTTACATCAAAAGAAGAATTAGTGAAATTCGTTAATAAAATTGGCGCAAAAGGACAAAAAGCAGATGTTTTCAAAATTGAAGATGATTTATATAAAGTGGTATATACTGAGCAAATAGAAGTGAAAGAAGAAAAAGAAGTACTATAAATTGAACAAACACCTACATTAAAGGAGCTAATAAATTAGCTCCTTTTTTAGTGGTTATTCCCGAATATATTTTGCAACTTTATCAGGTAGAATAATTAAGTGCCATTCTAGTAAAATTGATGGAATTTACAAATAGTTTTTAGTAAATAATTTTAATGTTGTTATTCTCTTTAATAATAACTTCTTTTTTCTCATAGATATAATTAATCAGTAGTTCAATAACATCTACTTGAATGTCTTTAACTGTTTTACATTTTTGGAAGAATAAATAGTCTCCACCACCAGCTGCACGGTAATTATTCATCACTATACTGTAGTTTCTATTTAAATCTAATGGTGCACCATTAAATGTTACATCTTTGATTCTATTCGAATGTGGTTTTCTTATATCAATTGTATAATTGATATTATCATACATATCATAAGCATATAATTGAAGTTTTGGAGTACTAAATTTAGGGCTAATAACAGCTCTTGCATCATTCAATTCAAAGAATTCAGCTGTCTTCTCTAATGCTTTTAGAAGTATTTCTCCGGGAACTGATTTAACAACTAGACTATTAGGAAAAACATACGTTCCTATTACGTCTCTAATTGTAATATCTTTTCTAAAACCGGATACATCATTACCTAAAGAACAAGACGATATATCAGCTTTTGAATATTCAAGTTGCACTTGATTAATAAATGAAATTAAAGGGTGTTTATTAAGTCTTGCTTCTAATTGATTATAAATTATTAAATCAGATTTAGTTTTTCCAATTGGAGTATCTAAAAATAACTGTGTTTCTTTTTCGGACTCAATGATTAAATCAAGTAACAATTGATCTGCGACTACACCAGTAGTTTCAATAATATCAACATTTAAGACTTCATATTCCCATGAGTTATTTATATATTTGAACTCAATATCAACTAGTCCGAGTCCAGTACCATTAAACGATGGTTGAGTATAGTATGTATTAAATAGTTTACCAGCAAGAGTACGGTGTTGATGTCCAGTAAGCAATAAGTCGATTCCTGGTATCTCTTTTATAATCTTATATCCTTGATTTTCACCTGTATCTTCAACAGAAAACTCATGAGTTTCTAAATCTCTTTCAAATCCTCCATGATAACTTACTACTATAAAATCTGGATTCTCATTTTTCTTAACATAGCTAACTGTTTTTTTGATTGTTTCACATGCATCTTTAAACGTAATATTTTCTATATGAGAAGGCTGCTCCCAGTTAGGAACATAATGTGTTGTTGCTCCAATAAAAGCAATAGAGGGACCATTCTTGTATTCAATAATCTCATATTCTTTCCCGTAGTAAGGTGAATTAGTAGATTTATCAATTATATTTGAATTTATTATTTTAGCATCCAAAAAATTTAGATAGTTCTCTAAATATTCTTTTCCATAATTAAACTCATGATTACCAATTGTGATAAAATCATAATTTAAGTAATTATATACTTTCGATAAAGGATTTTGAATTCCAATATTTTCTTTAGCATGATGATATGTTAAAGGGCTACCTTGAATGGTATCCCCAGAATCAATTACGATTGTATTTTTTACTCGATATTCTTTTAACAAAGTTGATATTTGAGCAAGCCCGATATCCATTTTTTCATTAGTTGAATAACTTCGCGGATAGACATATCCATGTGTATCAGATGTTTGTAATAAACGAAAGCTAAATGTTTTCAGCATAATGTCACCTCTTTATATATTATATTGCTTTACCAGAAGGATATCAAATAAAAAAAGCTTTTTATCAAAGCTTTTTAAATATCGATATCTTGTTTTGTCAATGAAACTGAATATTCCCAAAGAGTATCTTGTAATTCTATTGAATGTGCTCGTTTTGTTGACTTAACAACAACTGGGTTTCCTTTTATATCAAAGAAACCATCTGGTCCATAATATTCTCCACTTTTTACAAGAGGATCAATGCAGGCTCTAATCCCAGGGAGTGCACCTTGAGGAGTAGCTTGATTAAATAATTCGATTATCCAAGTAACAGGTCTTGTTCTTAAAGATTTTAAGTGTCTACCAAGATTTGTTCTAGTAATTCCAGGGTGAGCTGCGAGTACTTTTATTTTTGAGTTTTTCTCTTCTAATCTTGTTTTTAATCCATAAGTAAATAATAAATTAGCAAGTTTTGATTGGGCATAAGCATATGTCTTATTATATTTTTTATTCTCACCATATAGGAAACTATCAGGTTTTAATTTACCAAATCGATGAGCAATACTTGCGATATTAACAATTCTTGAATCTAGAGTATTATTTAATTTTTTCAATAAGTTCATTGTTAAATAAAAGTGTCCAAAATGATTAACCCCAATTTGTTTTTCAAATCCATCTTTGGTTGGTCCATAAGGAACAATCATAATTCCAGCATTGTTTAATAATACATCAACTTTATTATATTTTTCATTAATCTCATCTGTGAATTTCTTTATTGAACTAAAGTCCATTAAATCTAGGATGATAATATCAATATCAGCATCCTTAAATTCTTGCAGGATTTTACCTTTTGCTTCATTTGCTCTTTCTAAACTGCGACAGCCCATAATGACTTTAGCATTAGCCATCGCAAAAGCTTTTGTAGCTTCATAGCCAATACCGCTATTGGCTCCAGTGACAACAATTGTTTTACTTTTTAGATTAGGTAAATTCTTTAGTGTCCATATCTCTTTTTTCATATCTTCACTCCTTTATTTTCTTAGGTTTACATGTTGTGTGCTCAATTGAATACATAATCCATACAAATCCAAGTATTACTAATCCTAATGCTGCCAATTTCCAAAGTAAATTACCATCAGGTAAAATAACAGGTGAAAAAGCAATTCCGACTGCGCTAAAGAATGCAACAACGCATCCCGTGCAACCAAACGTAAGTAATCCAAAGATGAAAGTAAAGAACGGAATAGCATTTGATCCTTTTGGTTCAATCTTTGTTAAATTATAATTGATAATACTAAAAGTTACCATAATTGAGGATAAAGCTGCAATAATTATATTAATAAATATATGAGTAAAAACTATTAGAATCCCAAAATTATCTATCATAATTTTATAATTAGTGTTTCCTTCAAAATCTAAGAAAGTATAGAGTCCTAAGAAAAAAATAAATATTACAATAATTAAGAGGATGTTTTTTCTTTTGAGTGCCTCTTTTTTGACTGCTAGTAACATATAAATCACCTCTTAATAATAATACCATTTAATGTGTTGTTTTAAAATTAAAAGGCAATATTTATACAGTAGTGTTAGTTAGATTAGAATTGCAAAATTCAACTACAAGTTGCTTTATATCTATTTATTATAAATAAGGAATGTGATAAAATGGAATACAGTTGAGAATATTAGTGATTTAATAAAAATTTAATAATATATATATATTGAGATAATATGTAGTTGATATAATAAAATTAACAAAGAGCGGGGTGTGAAAAATGATTAGACTAGAAAATATATCAAAATATTACTATTCAGGAAATAATGTAGTTCTTGCGTTAAGAAAAATTGATATCGAATTTAGAAAAGGGGAATTTATCGCAATTACTGGGAAAAGCGGTAGCGGTAAATCAACATTACTGAATGTTTTAAGTGGTCTAGATACTTATGAAGATGGAAAGATGTTTGTTAATGGTGTTGATGTCTCACATTACACTGTTAAAGAACTTGAAGTATATCGGAAACAGTATATTGGGTTTGTTTTTCAAGACTACAATATTATTGATAGTTATACTGTTTATCAAAATATAGAATTAGCATTAATAATTCAGGGATACGATAAGTCAAAAAGAAGAGCAAGAGTACTTGAATTGATTGAGCAAGTTGGATTAAGTCATGTGAAAAATCAAAAAGCAAGTAAATGTTCAGGTGGTGAAAAACAACGTACTGTAATAGCGAGAGCTCTCGCAAAAGACTGTAGTGTTATTGTTTGTGATGAACCAACGGGTAATCTAGATGTAGAATCAAGTAAAAGGATTTTGGAATTACTTCATAATATTAGTTCTGATAAATTAGTAATAGTCGTCACACATAATTATGAGGAACTAAAAGAATTTGCGACAAGAAAATTAAGACTTCATGATGGAGATATAATTGAAGATAAAATTGAGAAGAAAAATGTCAAACTTGAAGATACTTTCAAAGAATTAACACCTTATAAAACAAACCTAACAGATATTTTAAAAATAGCTTTTATAAATATTAAATCAATGCCAAAGAAAGCATTCTTTAGTGGATTAATCATCTCACTTATGCTTCTTTCATTCGTATTTGCTTTCGGACTTAATTTAAAAGAAAAAAATACATCATTAATAGATAAAACTCCATATTTTGAAAATGCGAATCAAAGTAGATTGATTGTTACTAAAAGAGATGATTCTGTATTTACATCAGAAGAACTAGATTCATTTGAGAACATCAAATATGTTAGAGGTGTAGTTAACTATGATTTAGTATTTGATTCAACATATATTAATGCAACATATAATAATGAATATGGATTAAATGAGTTTTTTGAATATAAAATTCTTCCCTCACTTAGCTTAAATAATTTTGATTTATTGCGTGGAAGATTGCCAGAAAGTAAACTAGAAGTAGTAATTGGTGAAAATGATCTTTATGATATTGATGATTATATTTCAGTATCTAATGAGTTTATTATTAATAAGATTGAGGCAACAGTAACAGACCAATTCACATATAAGATTGTTGGAGTAATTAAGCAAGATTTAAGTATAGAAGAAGCGAAAAATGAACTATATTTAACAATAGAAGCCTTAGATGAAATGCGTTATTCTGCATTTGCTGAGAATTCTCAAAAATTGCTTGTGATTGATGATAAAGCTATGTATGCAATTGTTGAAGATATAAGAATCGATAATTCTTTAGAAGATTTTGAGGTACTTGGATATGATATGATGCTTTTTGATATGTGCAGAGATTTTGGATACAGAAAAGAAGTAATTGATGATTTTGATGCAGGGTTATGTCCTAAAGAGTGGTTTCTTCCCAATCATGATTTTGGGATTAATGTATTCACGAGGTATGAATCGTTAAATGATCCGTATGATATAGTATTGGAAACTATTGCGCTTTACCCTCATATATATGGGCAAGGAGTATATGTAAATGAGTATACATACAATCAGTTATTTGATGATGAAATTTATCAACCTAGTTTGATTGTTTATGATATGTTTGAGGCTAAACAAGTTAAAGAAGAACTAGAAGAAATGGGATATAATGTTTTTTATCCTACTGGTGTAATTGATGAAGATGATGCTTTAGAAATAATTATCAGAAATTTACAGTTATCTTTAACTTTGGGCTTAACTGTGCTAGTCGTATATTTTGTAGGATACTTTGTTATGAGAAACGTAGTAGTGAGTAAAAGAAAAGATTATTTGATTTATAGAAGCGTAGGTGCTTCTAAAAAAACAATTAGTAATGTATTGGTAATTGAAATGTTTTACTTAACTGTAATATCATTCATAGTTGTGATGAGTATACTGGTAATAAACGAGAATATTAATAGTGTAATTCCAAGATTACTAAGGTACTTCAGTGTTTATAATTACTTTGTTATCCTACTTTTAATTAACTTACTTATGTTGCTAATGTCTAAAAACTTTAACGCAAAAATCTTCAATAAATCAGTGATTAGTTCACTGAAGGCAGAGTAGGTGAAGACATGATAAAACTAGAAAAAGTAAATAAATATTTTAATAAAGGTAGAGGTAATGAAAATCATGTTATTAAAGATATTAATCTTGAATTTCCTGAAACTGGATTAGTTGTAATTTTAGGGTCTTCAGGTAGTGGAAAGACTACACTATTGAATGTCATTAGTGGAATGGATAATTTTAGTAGTGGGAAAATCACAATTGAAGATAAAAAAATAGAAAAATACGATTCAAAAAAATGGGATGAAGTAAGGAATGATTACATTGGTTACATCTTCCAAAATTATAACTTATTAAAAGAATTAACAGTACAAGAAAATATTGAATTAGTATTAAAAATTAATGGATTAGAAGATCAAGAAGAGATTGATAGAAGAGTTGATTTTTTACTTGAAGCAGTTGGAATGATTAACTACAATAACAGAAGAGCAGATCAGTTAAGTGGAGGACAACAACAACGTATTGCCTTTGTAAGAGCTCTAGTAAAGAATCCTCATGTAATAATTGCTGATGAACCAACTGGGAATCTTGACAGCAAAACTTCAATAGAAATCATGAATATTATCAAAAATATTTCCAAAGAAAAATTAGTTATTATGGTAACTCATGAACAAGACCTTGCGGAGTTTTATGCTGATAGAATTATTGAGTTATCGAATGGAAATATTATTAGTGATGTAAAGAATGAATATTTAGGGGATTTATCTATTATTCAGGAACAAGTTATATTTCTTAAAGACTTAAATCTAAAAACAATAGATAATGATGATGTTAATTTGCTAGTTTATTCTGATGAAACAGGTAAAAAATTAGATAAAGTTGGAGTGCAGTTAATAAAAAGAAATGATACACTTTATGTCAAAGTAGATTCAAGAAACTATAAGAGAATTAAATATTTAGATACAGATACAGAAATTGAACTAGTTGATTCTCATGCAAAAAACATAGAAGTTGATAAAACAGATTTTAAATTTAAACAAGAGATAGTGGAGCAGTCAAATAAGAAAAAAGGCGGAGTTATTACTTTTAAAGATTCATTTAGATATGCACTTCGTAAAATGAGTAGTATTAATAATGGTGGGAAAATGCTTTACTTTGTACTGGCACTTGTTGGAGCAGTTTTAAGCGTTAGTATTGGTCTGGTTGGGCATTTAATGGATGTTGATGAGTCACAATTTGTTGATAAGTCTAGAAATTATATTAGGATTTATACTGAAAATATTGATTTGGATGAAGCTCTTGCTTTTGAAGATTATGATTTTATTCGTGAAGTAACATTTATTGATGAATTGATTGAATTCTCAGTAGAAACAGAATTATTTTATGAAATTAATGGATCAGTTGAAGTTGAAGCTCATCCAAGTGATATATCACTACTAAAAAGAGATAGTATTATATATGGTATTTATCCTGAAGATGAGTACGGAATCGTGATTGATTATACTTTGGCTGATAATTTATTATCAGACTACGCAGACAGAGGAATTGAGACTTATAAAGATATTTTAGATTGTTCATTTAAAATTCAAGCAAGTGGAGTAGATTTTGATGTCTCTGATGAGTCAAGTATTAATATTCCAATAGTTGGAATAAGTAATGATAATTCACCGACAGTTTGGATGGAACCTGAGTTAATATATTCATTTGTTATGTCTTCGTTAATTGATTATAATGTTCTAGGAGATGGATTTTGGCTCTCATCAGGTACAATGCCAACATCTTCAAGACATGTGTTAATAAATGTAGAGAGTAGATTAATAAGAGAAGCTGGAGTTCCAAGTAATATAGGTATTGATTCAGGTAGGTACGAAGTTAAAGGAACGTATACTTATGTTGATAATAATAAGTCTTATGATAGTAGTTTGCTATATGTTTCAGAGTTAAAATTTATGGAACAAGAGTATTATAATTATAATCAATCCTCATTTGTTAATTTTCAATTTTTAGCATATGCTGATGATCCACAATTCGCAATAGATGAACTAGCTAAATTAGATATTAGAGCAAAAAGTGATTATTTAGATGATTATGATCAATATGTTGACTTCGAATTTGAACAAAACTCTGCTTTCTATATCTTTTCAATAGTTGGAATAGTTGCTTCTTCAATTAGTATATATTTCATTATGAGAAGTAGTTTAATTTCAAGAATTTATGAAATTAGTGTTTATAGATCCTTAGGAGCTACAAAAAACAATATTCGTAAAATGTTTATTGTTGAGATAATTCTAACTACTACAATAAGTAGTTTAGTTGGATATATAGCAATGATTATCCTATTATTACAAGCTCAACATCAAGTTATTCAACACGTTGAAATAGTAAGATATTCAGTAGATGTTACTCTATATGGAATACTAGCATTATATTTAGTTAATATGTTTTTTGGGTTACTTCCTATTAACTTGTTGATAAGAAAAACACCTGCTGATATACTTTCAAAATACGATTTATAAAAAGAAGATAACCCATTAAATTCTAATGGGTTTTTTCTTGTATATTTACATTAATATGTTAAAATAAATTTTGTATTTAGAAAGGTTAATTTGGTGAGTTATATGGAATTACTAAAAGAAGATTTAAAAAGAATTCCTTTACTATTTCTTGGATTTGCATTTTTATCCTTTGGAATAGTATTAACAAAAAGAGCAAATCTTGGGATGAACGCATGGGGAATATTCCATCAAGGATTATCTGTAAAATTGAATTTATCATTTGGTCTTGTTACTTTTTTAATCGGTCTAGTTATTTTGGGATTCAGTATGTTGATTTTAAAATCAAGAGTAGGAATTGGTACAGTTTTAAATATAGCCGTAGTAGGATTAATGATTGATTTGTCTGATTATTTATATACATATATTCCTGATACTACAACAAAGAAGATAATTGTAATGCTATTTGGATTAGTAATTATGACTTTTGGAAGAAGTTTATATATAAGTACAAGACTTGGTCCTGGGCCACGTGACGGCCTATTTGTTGGATTAAGTAGAATTACAAAGATTGATGTTAAGTATATTAAGCCAACAATTGAGATGACTGTATTATTACTAGGATTCTTACTTGGTGGGTTAGTAGGATATGGAACAGTATTTTTGATTATTACTTCAGGATACATGGTTCAGTTTTTCTTTAAAGTATTACATTTTGATCCAAAAACTGAAGTTCAAAGAGGATTTAGTGATTATATTTTCAGCATTAAAAAAGGCACAAATTAATGTGCCTTTTTAAATATCTAACCTTCAGGATTAATAATCTCCATATAGAAGAATCCATCATCATTCATATAAACATATAATTCTTGAGTAAATACAACAGTCTCCATTGTAAGAGGATTCGTTTGCTCTAAAGTAATGATAAAGTAATTATCTTCAACCATTTCAAAATCAAGAAGAACAGTAGTTAAGCCAATATTGAAAGCATCGACTCTAAATTCTACACAATTGAAATTAGGATCAAATTCATTAAAGTACATTTCACAAATTTCTTGATCTGTAACAATTGGATTTTGGAAATCTGCAAGGAAATTAAGATAGAATTCTTGAGCTTCCTCTGGAGTAATTACTTCTTTGTAATCCATATGAACAAATTCAATATAGTGGTTTCCATCAGTTAATAGATAAACTCTAAATGGACCATCTTGTGTAAATGTTTCAGTTCCTATTGTCATATCAAAGTATACTTTATAATATTCAACACCTTCCTCATCAACTGCAAGTTCAAGGTGATTAAATACTGCATATCCAAATCCAATTAAGAATTCAGTTCGTCCTTCTACACATTCATTTCCGCCAATAGCTCCACCAAAGTATAAAATGCATAGCTCATCAGGTGAAACAGTAGGGTCAGAATAGTCAAGTGCAAATTGAGTTAATACAGCGATTGTATCTGCTTCATCAAGTAACACTGCATCTATTGGTAAAGAGATACTTGTATTTACGATAATAACTTCAATTTTTACCATATCAGGATCATCAAAGTTAGGAATAATTTCAAAACGGAAATTAATAGCTCCACCATCAAGGAAGAAGTAAGTAACTTGACCTTGATAATGAATCATACCCGCTTCATCGAAGTACCAGTAAAATTCTGGATAATCAGCGAACTCAAATCCTCGTGTTAACAATTCATCTCTTAAAGTAACACATTCAGGATAATCTGCAAAGTAAGATGTACAGAAAGCTGTAGAATCAATGAATGGATCCATAAATGTTTCGACATAATTATAAAATTCTGCTTCTAATTCAGTAAATAGTGGATCAAAATAATCATTGCGTTCCCACATTCCTATTTTAATCATGTCATCTTCCATCCAAAACTGAACATTAAATTCACGGTTGTGAACTTCATTAGTTATCGCATCAATATACTTAAATGATACTACCCACATAAAGTCAAATTCATCAAAGTATAAGTTATCAAGAACAACTTCAAATTCACGGTTAAGTAATTCTTCTCGCATATTGATACACATATCATTGTCTACTCCATCATATACATTACAAAAATCATCTGATGGAATCTCAGGGTCTTGTAAATCTTGAACATATAATTCAAAGAAGTCCCAAGCATCGGCATAATTAATCATTTCAGGATTATAGTGTTCAAATTCTAGTAAAATATTATCATCTTCAAATACTAATACTCTAAAGTTATCAACAATTTCTTCAGTATCTCCCATTCTAGTAATAATAATAGTAGCAGTAATCCAATCCACTCCATCACCATCATATAAGTCTTCGATACTTATTATTTCAACTTCAGTAATACTTATTAAGTCTAAAGCTCGTTGATCAATAAATTCTTGATCCATGTAACCTTGGAAGTAAGTATCAATAATATATTGCGTATCAACAGTTGAATCTAAGTAGTCTTCTAGATACATTTCGTAAACTTCAGTTGCATCAAGGTAACTTAGATAGAAAAATTCAGGTCCGTAATTCCAAACATTAACCATAATATTTCCAAAGTCATCATAGAAGAATGATAAGTCTAATGAAATATTTACAGCAGTTGCCCCATCATATGCTTCATAAGCATATTGGAAGAAGAATTCATTATCATAAGTATGATAGAAGGCAGTCATATAAACGTATCCATCATCAGCAAATACTGATTCTCTCATATTTCCACAATCCAACATAATTTGTTCGTATTTAAGACAGAATTCAGTAGTAGGGATTGATGTATCAAAGAATTCTGTAAACATTTGATTTATATACCATAATGCTTCATCTTCAGGGAAATTAAATTGGTAAGTGTCAGATCCAAATGATATTTTTATTTCATTATATTCACCATAGAAGAATTTAACTTGAACATATTCATCATATAGTGGCATATTGTCAATATCATAGAAATAGAATGTAACATAATATTCATCACCAAATGGTTCTAGTGCATATGATTGCATATAAATACCTTGACTCATTTCATCGTCACGTTTAGTTATACAGTAAGGATATTCATCAGAACCAAAGTATTCACTACAAACAGTGTAACTATCTAAAGAAGTGTCGTTATATTTTGCTACAAATAAATCCATGTAGGCTAATGCTTCTTCGTAATTAAGGCTTACATGATTATGATGATCGTCTTCTTTTTGTTCGATTAAATATAAACCATTATCTAGTAAAATAACTCTCATCCAAACAACTATTTCAAATGGTTCTCCACCTTCATAAGCCATCAGAACAACTTCTAAGAATTCTTGTCCATCAGCGTTATAAGGGTCTGTGAATGATATCACATCATAAGTAAATCCCATATCTAATGCATTATTTCTTCCTGCTTCCCATTCACCATCAAGTCGGTTATCAAAATACCAAGTATTGATTTGTTGGAAAGTTATTTCTTCACTGGTATAATCAAATACGTATTGTGCAATAATAGAAGTAGCTAAATCGAAATTCAAGTAATTACTTACAGGAGCGTAATAGAAATGCATTTTCAATTCACCAAACTCATCATATTCAAATTCTAGATAAACAATATCAGTCCAACTAGTATCATCGTAGTGATTTATAAAAGTAACATGAGCTTCGAATACACCGTCTTGAGGCATTAGAGCTTCTAAATAAACTTCAAGATGTTCTAATGGCATCGTTGATCTGTTGAATATACAGTTTTCTGAATCTAACCATGGGAAGTACTCTGTACAAAATTCAACATTAGTAATTTCAGTATTCACATAATCTTCTAAAATCATTTGGAAGTATTCATAAGCAATATCATATGGGAATCCTTTGTTTTCACTGTGGAAATCAACTTTTAGCAATTCTTCAACTTCATCATACCAGAAGTAGGCATTAACTGTTTCATGCCATAAGTTATTTTCCAAATCATAATATTCAAATTCAATACGATAATGGTCGAATTCAGTCGCAAACATGTACAATCTAATATGAACATTATCTAAAATTTCTTGATTACGTTTTTCAACACATCCATTTGCAAAATCTCCACCAAAGTAAAGTCCGCAAACATCTTCAGATAGTTGAGTGAAATCATTGTAATCAACAAGTAATTGTTCTATTAAAGCAAATGCTTCATCATAAGGATATAAATTGAAATGAGGGTATAACTCAATTCTTAGCATGTCATCATTATTAAAATATACAAAGACATCAAAATTTTGATAGATTACATCACTCATACTATCAATATATTCAAATTCTATTACAAAATGATTATCTTCCATATATAAGTTAAATGCCTCTAAAAGAATACCATCATTTATTTCTTTATCACGTTGAGCAATACATTGGTCGAACGCATATCCTTCAAATAACTGAGAACATACATCCATACTAGGTATAGTATAATCCATATATTGGGCAACATATTCTTCTATTGCTAAATATAATTCATCGTAATCTATTGGACTAAAGTCATCTTTATGGAATTCAGCTTTCAATTCACCAAATTCATCATAATAGAAGGTTACATACAAGTAATCGTAAGTAGTATCAGTACCATTATATATTTCAAACTCTACTTCGAAGAAGTCATCCTTTTGCCAAATATTGAAGTTTACAATAGTCTCACCATTTTCTAAATCGGCTTGTCTATTTTCCATGCATCCTTCAGCAAAATCAGGACTGAAATAAAGATTACAAACATACTCATCTGTTAAGTCAAGATCTTGATAGTCTCTAATTAGGTTTTCCATAAATGCCCAAATTTCATTAAAATCAATATAGTTTTCAGGATCATCTATGATATCAAAGTAATATCTTCCATCTCCTATGTCTATAATTCTAATATAGGCAGTCATAGTTTCCTCATCTTCACCATCAATTATTTCGAAAGTAACAACTAAAAAGTCAAATGGTTCTTCAATAGGATCTAATACAGATACTAGAGTAAATACATCGATTTCATCGATCATTTTTTGTCTGTCATCGAAGAACATTAAATCCATTGAATTATCGAAGTATTTTAAGTTTATTTCTTCATCAGTAACATCAGTACTTAAATAGTCATTGAAGAACATCTCAACAATACCAAATGCTTCAGCAGCATTTAACCATTGAGGTTGATCTTCAAATATAATCTCGACATAATATCGATCATGATCAATTTGTTTAATTCTCATTTGAACTATAAATGTCTCAATATCACCATCATATAATCTTTGTAAAGTAACATTTAAGAAATCAAATGGTTCTTCTGTAGGATCTTCAACTGAAATAACAGACATAATAGCTTCTTCATCAAAATTCTTTTGTCTATCTTCAAAGAAGAATTCATCCATCGTATTATCAAAGAATCTTTCATTAATTGCTTCATCTAAAACTGATTCATCGTTATATGCAATAAAGAATTGATCAAGTAATGGGAATGCATCCGTAGCATTAAGCCATTCTTCATAATTAGTAAATAAAATATCAAAATAATATCTGTCTTCATCAACTTGCATAAGTCTCATTTGAACAACAGTAGTCTCAGTATCTTCACCTTTTGTTCTTACTATAGTAACATTCAAATACTCAAAAGGTTCTTCAGTAGGATCTTCAACTAATGTAACTTCAAGTATTGGTAAATCTAAAAGATCTTCATCTCTATCAGCGAAGAATTCTAAATCCATCTTATTGTCAAAATATTTCTCATTAAATTGTTCATTAGTAATAGTGTCATTAAGGTAATCAGCTAAGAATAATTGGATAACTACTAATGCTTCTTCACCTTCTAACCAATCACCATAGTCATTAAATAATATATCAAAATAGTAACTATCTTCATCTAATTGAAGAATACTCATTTGAACAATAATTGTTTCAGAATATTCACCCTTAGTTCTTACTAAGGTAGCAGATAACAGTTCAAGTGGCGCTTCAATAGGGTCTTCAACTAAAGTAACAATAAATTCAGGTAAATCTATAAGGTCGCCATCTCTATCATTAAAGAACTCTTCATCCATCATATTATTAAAATATAATTGATTAAATTGTTCATTAGTAATAGTATCATCAAGATAATCATCTAGGAATCCTTGGATAACATCAAGTGCATCAGCAGAAGTTAAATATCCATATTCAATAGGATCATCATCATGAATGAATTCCATTACAATATTACCCTCAGAGTCATAAGAGAAGGTAACTTCTTCAAATTCAGTTTCAGGAGTAGTGATTTCATCATCAGACATCGACAATTCAACTTCAAAAACTCCATCTCCTTCATCTGTCATTCCATCAAAACCAACGTCTATTCCTAAAGCAAGAGATTCATCTCTTTCCGTGGCACAACCCTCTTGTTCAGGGAAATACTCAGCACAAACATCAGTAGATAAAAGTGTATCATCTAAGTAATCATCAATAAAGCTTTGGAAATAAGCATATGCATCATCATATGAAACTTCCAAATCAGTAGGATCAATAGTAATTATTTCATAGCTCCATAAGTTTATATACATTAGGCCTTCAACATTTACTAGACCAATTGTATAAATTACTTGTGAGAATCTATCACTTGATTCTACAGTAACTTCAAAAATATCATCAGTAGATAGTGTAACTTTTTTTGTAACATCTACAGGAGTATAGTCAGCATAATCAGCATGTACTAAATCTGTTCTTGAAGCACGACAAGAGTCAAGTAATTCAGTGTTAGTAACTGAGAAGTAATCATCGCAAAAAGTCTCATTCTCTGTGTTGTTAAAATCATCAAGAATTCTATTGAAAACATTTAAAACAACATCGTCTTCTAAGTCTCCAACAAGGTCTCCTTGACATATTTCTGAAGTAGGGTTTTCACGACAGAACTCCTCTGAAATCTCATCAATCTGTGTCGGTGAAATCAAATCACAGCCTGAAAGACCAATAGTAACAAGAACTATCGTCATAACTAAAAATAGTTTTTTCATTTATTATCCTCCTTATTTTTTTATACAACTTTATTATATAGAATATATGTGAATATTTTATGAATTTATATATAAAAACATTTATATTGTCATAATTATAAAAAAAGATACCTGGTTTAGGCATCTTATATATTACTCGTATTCGTTCATTAGTTTTAAATAGTAATCCTTATTGCTTTTGACAGCTATAATTTCTTCTTTGCTTAGTTCTCTAATAATTTTCATTGGATTTCCTACAACTAATGTATTTTTTGGGACTTTTTTATTTGGAGGAACAACACAACCGGCCCCAACTAGACTATTTTCACCAACAAATGCTCCATCAAGTATAATGCTTCCCATACCAATAAGACAGTTATCAGAAACAGTAGCAGCATGAATTATTGCAGCATGTCCAACTGTTACATTTTTACCGATATGTGTTGGGAGACCTAGATTTGTATGAATAACACAATTATCCTGAATATTTGTATTTTCTAGGATTGTTACTGGAGCCATATCACCTCTTATAGTAACGTTATACCAAACACTAACATTATCAGAAATAGTAACATCACCTGCAATAATTGCATTTTGAAATATTTTTGCTCTTTTAGAAATACTTGGAGTAATTCCATTATGTTCGACTATAAACATATTATCACCTCATCTTATTCTAACACAGTAATGATTACAAATGATAAATTAAAGATATTTATTACTTCATTGTACTGCTTAAAAAATATATTTGAGGATAATATGACATACACAAAGAAAATTTTGGAGTATCGGACGACGTCTCTAATAAGACGTAAATATATAATACTGTGTATATAAAGAAAACTGAAACAATTAAGTTTCAGTTTAACTATTATATTTTTCTAATCCTTTTCTAAGTAAGTACATTGCTCTTTCCATATCCTTTGTGTTAAGAACGTAAGCAATTCTAACCTCATCAATTCCTAATCCTTTTGTTGAATAGAATCCTTCTGCAGGAGCCATCATTATTGATTCTCCATCCTCTTCAAATTCTTCAAGCATCCAAATAATGAATTCTTCTGCATTTTTAACAGGTAGTTTTGCAACTACATAGAATGCTCCAGTAGGTTTTTCGCATACTACACCTGGTATTTTTACTAATGTTTTATATACTATATCTCTACGAGCTTGATACTCTATTTTAATTGATTCAGTATAAGTATCTGTTAATTTATATAATTCTGCTGCACCAATTTGTTCTAAGGTTGCCACACACAGTCTTGCTTGACATAATTTTAAGATATTTTTCATAAGTTCTGAATTTTTAGAAGCAATAGCGCCAATTCTAGCTCCACAAGCACTATATCTTTTTGAAACACTTTCAATTATTATAACTCTATCACTAACTTCTTTTAATGAACCCATTGATATACCTTTAAGACCATCAAACGCGAATCCACGATAAACTTCATCACTTATTATATATAAATCATGTTCAATTGCAATTTCAGCAATCATTTTTAATTCGTCTAATCGAAATATTGTTCCAGTGGGATTTCCTGGATTTGAAAATAAAATTGCTTTAGTTTTAGGAGTAATAAGTTTTACTATATCATCTTTAGAAGGTAAATGAAATCCATCTTCCGCTTTTGTTGTTATTGGCTTAATTGACACATTAACTCCACCTGTAAAACCACTGTAATTCGTATAGAAAGGTTCAGGAACTAATATTTCGTCACCAGGATCACATATGGCAATAGTAGAGAAAGTTAAAGCTTCGGATCCGCCATTAGTAATTAGTATTTCATTTTCATTGAAATGAATGTCGTCTCTTACAAAGTATTCTCTAATTGCATTAATTAATGTTGGCTCCCCTTGTGAAAATGAATATTTAATAACTCTAGAATCATAATTGTTAATAGCATTCATAAACTCTTTAGGAGTTTCAATATCTGGTTGTCCTATGTTTAGATGATAAATTTTCTTACCTTCTTTTTTAACTCTAGTAGCAATTGGAACCAATTTTCTAACAGGTGATTCTTGCATTGATTGAATTCTATTTGACAGTTTCATTGAGATACCTCCTTCTTCATCGAAAAATCAATTATATTGTAACACCTGACAAGAAGTTAATCAATGATAAAATGAGATTAATTGTACAACTTTTTGATTGATAAAATAATATATATGATTACAAAAAAATACAATGAAAAAGTTTTCATAAAAAAACTTAGATATGAAATATAATATTCATTTATAAATGGCTTTAAATAGCCGTTTATATTTTATATAAAAAAAAGATTTTTTTTTTTTTGAAAACGCTTGTTTTAATATTGCTTTCTTGTTAAAATGCTTATGTATATTACGAGAAATCTTTTATAAGAAAGGAAATATTTTATGAACTTAAAATTGTTTATTCCAGGTCCAGTGAATGTTGAACCTGATGTACTAGAAAAATTAGCAACTACTCAAATTGCACATCGAAGTAAAATTGCTTCAGATTTGCAAGAAAGAATTTCAAAAAACTTACAAGAGTTGATGTTCACTAAAAATACAATAATCTTATCAACTTCTTCTGGAAGTGGGATAATGGAAATGGCAATAAAATCTTGTACTAAAAAAAGAGCTGCAGTATTTAGTGTAGGTGCTTTTGGAGATAGATGGTACAAGATGGCTACTACAAATAATATACCAGCAGACCATTTCAAATCTGAACCAGGATTACCAACTACTCCAGAAATGGTAGAAGAAGCACTAAAAACGGGATTGTATGACGTTGTAACAGTAACTCATAATGAAACTTCTGCAGGAATAATGAATCCAGTTTATGAAATTGGCCAAATTGTTGCAAAATATCCTGATGTAATCTATCTAGTAGATGCAGTTAGTTCTTTAGGTGGAGCAAAGATCGAAGTTGATAAATCAAATATTGATATTTGTTTATCTTCAACACAAAAATGTTTAGGTGTTCCTCCTGGATTAAGTGCTGCTTCAGTTTCAGAAAAAGCAATTGAAAGAGCTAAAACAGTTGAGAATAGAGGATTCTATCTTGATTTGATTAATGTAGTAAACAGAGTTAAAAAGGATTATCAATATCCAACTACACCAGCTACTCCTCATATGTGGGCTCTAGATTATAAACTAGATAAAATATTAAATGTTGAAGGATTACAAAATCGTTTTGATAGACACGCTAAACTAGCAAGAATAGTTCAAGAGTGGGCCTTAAAATATTTTGATTTATTTGCTGAAGATGGATATCGTTCAAATACAGTTACTACAATTTTGAATACTCGTGGTAATAGTGTTGGTGACCTGAATAAAGAACTTGGTAAAAGAGGATACATGATTAGCAACGGATATGGTAGTTTAAAAGAAAAGGCATTTAGAATTGCGCATATGGCTGATCGAAAAGAAGAAGATTTACTTGCTTTATTAAAAGAAATCGAAAATATTTGGAATCTATAGGTGATAATATGTATAAAATACTAGCAAATGACGGTATTGATAAATCAGCAGCAGAAAAACTAATATCTCTAGGATTTGAAGTAGATACATTTCATTATGATGGAGAAGAACTAAACCAAAAAATAAAAGAGATTGATTGTATAATTATTCGTTCTGCAACAAAAATTAGAGAACCATTAATTGATGAAGCATTAATTGGTGGAAGACTAAAACTAATCATTAGAGCAGGAGTCGGAATTGATAATATTGATCATGCTTATTCGATGGAAAAAGGAATTATTGTTAGAAATACTCCTAAATCTTCAAGTGATGCAGTAGCTGAACTTGCGATTGGACATATGTTTGCATTAGCTAGACATATATTTATATCTAACGTTACAATGAGAAACGGTCAATGGAATAAGAAGGCATATTCAGGGATTGAACTTTCAGGTAAAACTTTAGGATTAGTAGGCTTTGGTAGAATTGCAAAAAGTGTTGCTAAAAAAGCTAATGCCCTTGGAATGAAAATTATATATAATGATTTATACGGTGAAAATAAAGATTTTCCAGAATTTAAATATGTTTCAAAAAATGATTTACTAATTGAATCAGATTTTATTTCTTTACACATACCTTTCAATAAAGAAATTGGTCCTTTCTTAGGGAAAGATGAATTTAACAAAATGAAAAAGGGAATGTATATTATTCAAGCTTCACGTGGTGGAGTTGTCAACGAAGAAGAACTTCTTATAGCGTTAGATAGTGGAATAGTTAAAATGGCAGCATTAGATGTATACGAAAATGAGCCAACAAAAAATGAGAAAATTTATACACATAAATCTATTTCTCTAACTCCACATATCGGGGCTTCAACAAAAGAAGCTCAAGCCAGAATTGGACTTGAGACAATAGATGTAATTTTAGAATACTTTTCTTAGGAGGATACAAAAATGGCTATAGTTAGACCGTTTAAAGCGGTAAGACCAAGACAAGACTTGGTTGAAAAAGTAATATCATTACCATACGATGTAATGAATCGTAAAGAAGCAAAAGCAATGGCAAAAGGGAATCCATACAGCTTCTTACATATTTCTAGATCAGAGATTGATTTCCCACCTTCAACTGATCCTTATGATTCAAAGGTGTACAAAAAAGCAAGAAAAAACCTTGATATTTTTCAAGATGATGGGATTTTAATTCAAGATGATAAACCAATGATTTATATATATCGTCAATCAATGAATGGATTTGAGCAAACAGGATTTGTTGTAAGTACTTGTATTGATGATTATGTAAATAATGTTATCAAAAAACACGAATTAACTTTACTAAGCAAAGAAAAAGATAGAACTGACCATTTTGATGCTTGTTGTGCAAATACTTCTCCAATTATGTTGACATATCGTGGTAACAAAAGATTAGGTGAAATATTAGATAACTGGACAACTAGTAAAGAATCAGATGTTGATATAGTTACAGAGGACGAAGTTTCTCATACTGTATGGTCAATAGATGATGATACTTTAATTCAAGAAATTACTGAACTATTTGCTGGTATAGATAGTTTATACATAGCTGATGGACATCATCGTACTGCAAGTGCGGTTAGAGTTGGACTAAGACGTCGCCAACAAAACTTAAACTATACAGGTGAAGAAGAATTTAATTTCTTTATGAGTGTTTTAATTCCTGAAGATGATCTTAATATTCTTGACTACAACCGAGTAGCTCACGATATTAATGAATTAACTCCAGATGAATTAATTAATGAATTAGGAGAGTTTTTCAAAATAGAAGAACAAAAAGCTGCATTTAAACCAATTAAGCAAAAAACATTTGGAATGTATCTTGATAAAAAGTGGTACAAATTAACAGAGAAAAAAAGTATTATTGATAAAGACGATTTATTATCAAATATAGATACATACATTTTAGAGAAAGTTGTTTTCAATAAAATATTAGGAATAAGTAATGTTAGACAATCTTCTAGAATTAGCTTTATTGGTGGTATTAGAGGATTAAAAGGTATAACAAAGAAAGCAGATTATTACAATGGAGTTGGATTCTCTGTATTCCCTCCAACAATGTCAGAAATTATGAATATTTCAGATTCTGGAATTATAATGCCGGTAAAAACTACATGGTTTGAACCAAAACTTAGAAGTGGGCTATTTGTTCATAAGTTTGATAGTTTAACTCCACCTGCAATTGAAGATGAAATCAGTTCAGAAACAACAGATTATATTTCTGGTGTTCTTAAGAAAATAAATGAAAAAGATGGAAATCAAAAAGAATTTGTTCAAGCTGCTACAGAAGTTCTTAATTCTTTAGCTCCTGTATTAGAACAACATCCTGAATACCTTGAAAATAATATTTTAGAAAGAATTGTTGAACCTGAAAGAGCTATAGTATTTAGAGTTCCTTGGGTTGATGATGAAGGAAATGTTCAAGTAAACCGTGGATTTAGAGTTCAGTTTAATGGCGCTATTGGACCATATAAAGGCGGACTGAGATTTCATCCATCTGTTTATCTTGGATTAATCAAATTCCTAGGATTTGAACAAATACTTAAGAATAGTTTAACAGGACTTCCTATTGGTGGAGGGAAAGGTGGAAGTGACTTTAATCCTCTACAAAAATCAGATGAAGAAATTAGACGTTTTTGTATTAGCTTTATGACTGAATTATACCGTCATATTGGACCTAATATTGATGTTCCTGCGGGAGATATCGGTGTTGGTGGAAGAGAAATTGGATATTTATTCGGACAATACAGAAGAATTAGAGGAGCATTTGAAAATGGTGTTCTTACTGGAAAAGGATTAACTTATGGTGGATCACTAATTAGACCAGAAGCGACAGGATTTGGAGCTACATATTTTGCATTACAAATGTTAAGACATGATAAAACAGATTTCAAAAACAAAACAGTTGCTATTTCTGGATTTGGGAATGTTGCATGGGGAGTTTGTAAAAAAGTAAAAGACTTAGGCGGAAAAGTAGTGACTTTATCTGGACCAGAAGGGTATATTTATGATCCTGAAGGTGTAATTACAAAAGAAAAAATTGATTTTATGCTTGAAATGAGAGCTAACACAAATGGTGTTATAAAAGATTACGCTGACCGCTTTGATGTTGAGTTTATCCCTGGTAAGAAACCTTGGGAAAGACAAGCCGATATTATAATGCCATGTGCAACACAAAATGAGATTTTAGAAAAAGATGCTAAACAAATCATTAAAAATGGAGTGAAATATTTAATAGAGGGTGCAAATATGCCTACTACTAATGAAGCAGTAGTATTACTTCAAAAAGCAGGAGTTATAATCGGTCCTGGTAAAGCTGCTAATGCTGGTGGTGTTGCTACGAGCGCACTAGAAATGTCACAAAATAGTATGAGATTACGTTGGACTTCAGAAGAAGTAGACTTAAAATTACGTGAAATTATGAAAAACATTTATAATAGCTGTGTAAGAGCAAGTAGTCGTTATGGATTTGGATACGACTTAATAGCTGGAGCTAATATTGCTGGATTTGTAAAAGTTGCAGATGCTATGGTTGCCCAAGGAAAATATTAAGAAGGAGTGATTTGATGGGTTATGCGTTAAAGGAAACAGAATACAGATATCGTGCTTACACTAAAAATGGAGTTTGGCAAGTAGGTAAATTAACTACTGATAAATACATCTCTATTCACGAAGGATCAAATGTTTTCCATTACGGACAGGCTTTGTTTGAAGGCTTAAAAGCTTATAAAACAAAAGCTGGTAAAATTCAATTATTTAGACCAGATTTAAATTTTATTAGAATTAATGAAGGATTAAGAAGATTGGTTGCCCCAGAATTACCTGAAGATTTATTCTTTGCTGCAATTATTGAAGTTGTAAAAGCTAATCAAGATGATATTCCAGAATATGGAAATGGACAATCATTATATATTAGACCATTTGTTATCGGACAAGGAATGAACTTAGGAGTTAAACCTTCAGATGAATACTTATTTAGTGTATTTTGTGCACCTGTAGGTACGTATTTTGCTGGTGGACTTCAAGCACTTGATTTTGTAACAACAGATTATGATAGAGCATCAGCAAATGGAACTGGACAAGTAAAAGTAGCAGGTAATTATGCTGCTAGTTTATATCCAAGAAGTATTGCAAAAAGTGCTGGTTACGCAGGAGTTATCTACTTAGATCCACTTACTCACTCGAAAATTGATGAAGTAGGTGCAGCTAACTTCTTCGGAATAACTCATGATAACGTACTTGTAACACCTCAATCTTCATCTATCTTACCTAGTATTACAAAAAGATCGATATTATATATTGCTGAACACATGCTAGGAATGAAAGTAGAAGAAAGAGATTGTTTTATTGATAATATTAGTGAATTTAAAGAAGGTGGAGCTTGTGGTACTGCCGCAATAATTACACCACTTAAATCAGTAACACATAAGGGTAAAGTAACTCAATTTGGAGATGGAAAAGTTGGTTCAACTATTAAGAAAATTTATGATATTTTAGTAGGTATATACTATGGAGATATCGAAGCACCTGAGGGTTGGATTAGAGAAATTAAATAAATAAAAAAGGATTTATCAGAAAATTGATAAATCCTTTTAATTTAGATAATATTTTTTATTCTTGCTGCAAGACCTTTTAACTTTCTTTTAGGAACACTACATATTGCAACTCTAAGCCCTCCATCAACTTCGACAGTGAAGATATTGTTATCTTGAAGTTTCTTATTCAATACTTCTTTTTCCAATTCGTCTACTTTAATAGTTACAAAGAATCCTTCAGTATGAGGATAGATGCTAAGTCCTACTTCTTTTGCTTCATTTACAAATATACTTGCTCTATCGTTCAATAAATCAATATAAAATTGTTTTTCAATCATATATTTTTCTCTTAATTTATCATCATTAATAATCGTACTGAATAATTTCATCACACTGTTATTGACTGTCGACCAAATACTTCTAGCACTATAAATAGCTGCGTTTTTAAAGTTTTCAAGTTGCTCATTGTTTTTTGTAATTACAACTTGTGCTCCAACCCTTGCTCCATAAGCAGTTAGTGTTTTTGAACAAGAAAAAGCGATTACTATCATTACGTTTTCAGCTAAATCATTATATTTTTTGAAATGTTTTTTCCAGCCATTTACCTCATGATTATAATCAACATACGCAATATCATGTAAAATCACTACTGGACCTTTTTTTGATAATTCATTAATGAAAGCTAAGATATTATCCCACTCATCACTCTTCAATGTATAGCCTGAAGGATTATGACATGGATCATTAATAATTGCTAATACTTTTCCTTGCTTCTTCATTACTTCAGTAAGAGTTTTTTTGAAATCTCTAATATCAAATACATTACCTGAAAACATATTGTAATCAGTTAGAGTAATATTAGCTTCAGATGCCATTGTTTTATATGGACCCCATCCTAAGTTAGGTTTAATAACAGTTTCTAAGGGATTTAATACATTTTTCATAGTACTACTTACAGCTCCAGCTCCACCTGGAGTTGCGATGATTTCACATTTTATCTCAACATCTAAATCACCAAAAAGCCAATCATAAATAGCCTGATTAAAATCTGGATTTCCTTGGATGCTTGAAGCGTATTTTGCTTTTTGAATTTTATCTATTGATTCGTAAGGTTCCCATACGCTATCTAATGCAACAAAAGTACCATCTTCATCAAAAAGAGTTCCTAAGGTAGCATCAACAACCTTATCACCATAAATCGCTTTTGCTTCATTCGCAGCAACAGCCGCTTTGAAGACTTTATCAACCATTTTTTTTCCATCACTTAATTCATTTAGAAAAGCATTCATGTGTTCACCTCAACTAATATTTTTTATACATAAATTAACGTACATATTATAACATTCTTAGCGAAAAAAAACACTATAAAGTGTTAAATTTCAATATGTTTATTAGATATTATTATACCTTTTTATTTGAACTCAACTATGAGTTGTTTGAACAACTAATATATAATGGTAAAATAAAGATATCATACGAGGAGGATACTTATGTTAAAACTTGTCAACGTCTCAAAGTATTATTATTCTAATGAAAAAATTGCTTTAGGACTTAGAAAAGTTGATTTAGAATTTCGCATTGGTGAATTTGTTGCGATTACTGGTGAAAGCGGAAGTGGTAAATCAACTCTTTTGAATGTGATAAGTGGATTAGATACTTATGAACTTGGAGAAATGTATATAAATGGGGACGAAATCTCTCATTACACAGTAAAAGAATTAGAGGATTACCGAAGACAATATATTGGCTTCGTATTTCAAAATTATAATATCGTTGATAGTTATACTGTTCTTCAAAATGTAGAAATGGCATTAATTGTTCAAGGGTATGATAAGAAAAAAAGAAGAGCAAGAGCAACGGAATTAATTGATAAAGTTGGATTAAAAAATAGAATCAATCACAAAGCTAGTAAATTATCAGGTGGAGAAAAACAAAGAACCGTAATAGCTAGGGCTTTAGCTAAAGACTGTAAGATTATTGTTTGTGATGAACCAACTGGGAATTTAGATTCTGAATCTTCTAAAATGGTATTCAAATTATTGAGTGAAATATCAAAAGATAAATTAGTAATCGTAGTAACACATAATTTTACTGCTATTAAGGATTACGCAAATAGAATGATTAGATTGTTTGATGGAGAGATAGTAGAGGATAAGAAATATAAAAAAACTAAAATATATGAGGAAATAGAAATCTCTAAAAAGAGTTTCTATGGCAGTTATTGGGATATATTTAAGATATCGATAAACAATATTTTTTCAGTTCCAAAGAAAACATTATTTACAGTATTAGTAACTTTATTTATAATCTCTGTTTTTGTTTTTGCTTATGGTAGTAATTTAAAACAAAAAAACACTTCAGGAGTTTTTGAAACAACATATTTTGATAATTCTGGACCTGCTAGGCTAATTCTTACAAAATATGATCGAACAGAATTTACACTTTCAGAATTAGAAGATTTGAAAAGTATTGAATTTGTTCGTGAAGTAATTAACTATGATGTTGTACTTGACACTTTACTAACGAGTAAATATTCTAATCCTAATTATAACTATGATGAGTTTATTGAATATAAAGTACTTGCTGCAGCTTCTCTAGATTTATTTGATTTAAAAGCAGGAAGATTACCTAAGAATGATTTAGAAGTTGTTATAGCAGAAAATGAGCAATATGATTTAGGAGGATTTATCTCGCTTTCTAACTCGATTCATGTTAGTCAACGATCAGGAGAAACTACTGAGGATTATACATTTAAAATTGTTGGTACGATCGATAGTAATAACTCTATATTTGATGGTACTGAGGATTTATATTTTACTAGTGGGGCAATCGACAAATTTAGATTTGATGCTTTATTTCCTTATAATCAAATGTTTATAGATGTTGATAATTTACATATCTTTAGTGTTTATCAAGACGTTAGGATTGATAATGATCTTGAAGATTTTCAATTACTAGGATACGACGCAATGTTTTATGATATGTGTCGGAAATATAATATTGAAGTCTGTGTAATTGATGATTTCCTCTTAGAACACGATTTTTCGGTAGTATCATTATCTAGATTTGAGAATAGTATGGAAAATGTAAATGTTAACTTTATTAGTGTTCCATACGTTGAAGCAGCATATGGACAAGCTATCTATATGAATGAATTGACTTTTCAAACATTTTTAGAAGAAGCTATTTATCAGCCTAGTGTGGTTGTTTACGATATGTACGAAGCAAAGTTTGTAAAAGAAGAACTTGAAGACCTTGGATATAATGTTTTTTATCCTAATGGAGTAGTTACAATCGAAGAAGGATTACTGATTGTATTAAAAGATGTTCAATTATTCTTAACATTAACTTTTACTATGGGAGTAGTATACTTTGTTGGGTATTTTATTATGAGAAACGTAATGATTAGCAAGAAAAAGGATTATTTAATTTATCGTAGTGTCGGAGCTTCAAAAAAAGTCATTAATGCAATTTCAATTACTGAGATAATGATTATCACTATATTCTCATTTATGTTTTTGATGTCTATATTAATGATTAATGAAAATTATAAAACACCTTTACCAAGGTTATTAAGATATTTTGAACCACTAAACTATATTATTCTATTAGTAACAATATTTGTTTTAATGTTGTTGCTTGGAAGAAGATTTAATAAAATGATCTTCAATAAAAGTGTTATTACGTCACTAAGAGATATGACGTGATATTATGATAAAACTAGAAAAGATAAATAAGTACTTTAATAAAGGTAAAGGTAATGAATTACATGTTTTAAAAGATATTAATCTTACGCTACCTGATAAGGGATTAGTAGTTATTTTGGGTGTTTCGGGGAGTGGAAAAACAACACTACTAAATATCGTTGGTGGACTTGATAAACCAACTTCTGGAATTGTGAAGTTTAATAATCATATATTTGATAAGTACTATTCACTAAAATGGGATAAAATAAGAAATCAAGAAATTGGATATATTTTTCAAAATTATAGTCTTCTTCATGAATTAACAGTATTTGATAATATTGAAATGGTTTTAAAAATGAAAGGTATTAGTGAAGAAGAAGAGATTCATAAAAGAGTTGACTATATAACTGAAAAATTAGGAATGTTAAATTATCTAGATAGAAACTCTAATGCATTATCAGGTGGGCAACAACAACGTGTTGCGATAGCTAGAGCTTTAGTTAAGAATCCTAAGTTAGTTATTGCTGATGAACCAACAGGGAATTTAGATAGTAAAACGACTATTGAAATTATTAATATAATTAAGACTATTTCTGAAGAGAAACTAGTTATTTTAGTTACTCATGAAACTGAGATTGCAGAGTTTTATGCAGATAGAATAATAAAAATACATGATGGAAGAATTGTAAAAGATTATGATAATAAAGTTAAGGGTAATTTAGAAGTAAGACAAGAGCATCTTGTATACCTAAAGGATTTAAAGAAACAACAAGGTTCATTTGGAAATGTTGATTTTACTTCTTATAGCGATGATTTTTCTGAGAAGAAAGACAATATTGGAATTGATTTAATCCAAAGAAATCAAACACTGTATTTAAAAGTAAAAAGCGATGAGCATAAACGAATTAAGTACTTAGATAGGCATAGTGAAATAAAACTTTTAGATGAACATTACACTCCACAAGAAAATTTAGACGAAAACACTGGGTTTAACTTTGATAAAATTATTAGTGAAGATAAAAACAAAAAAATAAAAAGTGTCATCTCAATTAAAGATAGTATAAGATACTCAATAAGAAAAATAGATAATTTAACGTATGGTGGTAAAATGCTGTATGTTGTTTTAGGTATGATTGGAGCTTTAATAGCTATTTCAATTGGACTAATTGGACAAATATTTAGTGTAAGTGATGATGAATTCATACTAACAAATAGAAACTATATAAACGTTGTAGTTGATGACTTAATGTATGACGGAGTAATGGAGTTTGAAGATTTAGAATATATTGAAAATCTCAATCTAATTAACGAACAAATAGAGTTTTTGATTGAGACAGAACCTTATTATGAAGTTAAAAGTCCAATTCTTCTAGATGCACACCCAAGTGATATTTCAATCTTAAAAATAGAGGATATTGAGTATGGAAGGTTACCAGAAAATAATCTTGAAGTAGTTGTAGATAAAATGGTAGCTGATAGAATCATAAGATTACATAAAGAAAGAGGAATTGAATCATATGAAGATATAATAAATCAGACTATAAAAATTCAAGCTACAGGTCTTTCAAGTGATTACTCTAAAGATACTATGCTTCATTACGATATTGTTGGAGTGAGTAATGATGAATCTCCTACAATCTGGTTATCAGAAGAACTAATGTTTTCAATAGCATTAAATTCAGTGATTGATTATACTATTTTAGGTGATGGATTTGAACTCGTTACTGGAGTTATGCCTAGTGCTGATTATCAAATATTACTTCATGAAAATAGTAAAGTAATTAGAAATGGTAATGTACCAAGCTTTATTGGAATTGAGTCAGGTCAATATGAGGTTGTAGGAACATATCGATATATAGATAATGGTTTATATACTGATATTAATGGATTACTTGTAAGTAATTTAGAAATTATGAAAACAGCCTATTTTTATCAGAATAATTTTGAATTTACTGGAACAAATTTTTTAGCTTATGTTGAAAATACAGATATTGCAATTGAAGAATTATCATTAATTGAAATATATGCTACAAGTAATTATGAAGAAGATTTAGAAGATTTTAAAGATCATGAGTTTGTTAATTCTATTGGATTACTAATCTTTGCAATAGTTGGGATTATATCCTCAGGAATAAGCATTCTCTTTGTAATGAGATCAAGCTTATCTTCAAGGTTATATGAGATAAGCGTTTTAAGAGCACTCGGTGCTGCTAAAAGAGATATAAGAAAAATGTTTATTGTTGAAATTGTGATTATATCAACAATAAGTTCCTTAATTGGTTATATTATTATGGTTGCTATATTGATGAAATCACAAGATCTTGTTGACGAATATGTTGAGATTCTTTACTACTCACCAGTATCACTGATTTTAGGAGTTATATCTTTATATTTAATTAATGTGCTCTTTGGACTATTGCCTGTAAACATATTGTTGTTTAAAACACCTGCCAAAATATTATCTCAATATGATATTTAAAAATATTATTAATTAAATTATTTAAAAAAGTCAGTCATTTGTGCTAAAATAATTCTATAGGAGTGATAAAATGATTGAAAATCTAAAAGTCTTTATGCAAAAGAAATTTAATTACAAATTGACTGAATACAAAGTATGTTTATCTGAAGTAGAAGTAAGTAAATTTAAATTATTACCTGTTTATATTTTTATTATTGTATTAATAGGTTATCTTGTTCAACTTTTAGGATTAATTGAGATTGGATATGGAGAGATTATTCTAGTAGTAGCAGCTGTACTTTTAGGTATATGGCAAGGTTCAATCATGAAGAAAAATCAGCCAGAGTCTTTGGTTGTTACACCATTATATTTAATTAAGTGTTTCGGAAAGAAAACATTTGTTGTTGTTAAATATGATGATATTAAGAAATTTAGAGTAAACGATAAAGAAGGATTAATTATTTCAGATAGAAGAAGTGAAATTTCAATATCTCCTGTTTGTTATCGGAATGATTTAGAACCTATTGTTGAAATATTAGAAGCAAAAGGGAAAACGTTTGACAAATCTAGAGATTATATGAAGAGACCAGTTGATATAAGAATTGTTAAGAATAAGATAATTATTAAAGATATTGAACAAGAAGAATCAACTACTGAAAAAATAGTAGGTCAATATTATGAAGAATTTAAGATGCTAACTCCTGGATTCATTGAAGATATCATCTTCATGAATAGCGTAGTAGAAGAAGCGTTTGAAAATGATAATAATTTAGTATTATTACTTGACAAAATCGAAGTAAAAGAAGGACATCCTGAAAATATTGGGTTTGATTCAATCATTGCAAGTGATTGTGTAGCCATTTTTGAAAATATTACTATCAAAAATGTTACAATAAAAAATGCAAGAGATAGAAACGCGGTAGAAGAAGTATTACCAAATGAGCTAGTTTCAATTTATGGAAATATTGAAAAAGGAGTAATTGCAGATTGGAAATATCGTAAGAAAGGTATTGATCTACACTTTGCTGCTGGAATGAATATTATAAAAGCTTCTTTTAATTATAAAGAAGTAATAGTTGGCTGGAAAAGTTTTAAATAGAACATAAAAACACTTCGATTGAAGTGTTTTTTTATGCTGCAAATTATATGAATTCACTAAATGAAATATTGACTAAATATCTTAACAAAGTATAATAAAACATATGAAGAAGGTGAATTTTATGGAGGCTTTAGAACATAAAAAGCAGATACTAAAATTTGAACTATACGGGTTTTTAAAGAATCTAAGATTTTTCGAGCCTTTTTTATGGGTTTATTTAATAGCAACTGGAGTAAGTTTTACTCAAATAGGAATATTGATTGCAGTCAGAGAAATTATTATCTATATTTTTGAAATACCTTCTGGAGTATTGGCGGATAGATATGGGAAAAAGACAGAACTAATTTTTTGTTTTGTATTCTATATTATTTCATTTGTAATCTTTTTTATTGGGAATGATTTTTACATATTTGTAATAGCAATGGCTTTATATGGGCTTGGTGAGGCATTTAGATCAGGCACTCATAAAGCAATGATAATGAGTTATTTGGATATTAATGATATTAAAGAATCAAAAAGTAAAATATATGGAAGAACAAGATCATTTTCACTTTTTGGATCAACAGTGTCCAGTCTAGCAGCAATTATATTCGTTTTTATATTCCCAGATTTATCCTGGCTTTTTATAATCGCTATAATACCTTATGTCTTAGATTTATTATTAATTATTTCATATCCTAATTATCTAAATGAGAAACAAGATGATACATTTACAATGAAAGGATTCTTAATTGAAAATATAAATTCAATAAAGTATGTTTTTAAAGATAAGAAAGTTCTTAAGTTATTAATTGGATCTGCTTCATATAATGCAGGATTTAAAAGTATAAAAGATTATATTCAACCGATAATTATTTCAATTACCTTAAGTGTTATTCTTTTTAGTAATATGACTGCTGAGGACAACACTGTAATCTACATCGGAGTAATTTATGCTATATTATATCTATCAAGTGCTTTTGCTAGTATGAATGCATATAAACTTAGCAATTATTTCTCGAGTGATATTGTAACAGGAATAATGTGGTTGTTATCAGGGATTTCTTTTGTTATTTTAAGTTTCTACATTGAAAAAGTAATAGTCCTAGCTATCGTGTTCTTAGGTGTTTACATTTTTCTAAATATTAGAAAGCCGTTAATTATTGAAAAAATAGGAAATACTACAGCGAGTAATAAAAGGGCTTCAGTATTATCGATAGAATCACAATTTACTTCAATATTAATTGCCATCTTTGCTCCAATATTAGGCCTTATCGCAGATAGTTATTCAATTAGTCTAATGTTGTTTATTGTTGGGTTAGTAATGATTACAATATATGCACTACGAGTTCTTGATAGTAAAGTCAGTATCATTTGATAATCGAGAATTTTTGACAAATTTCAACGAATAAATTATAATTGAGTGAGAGAAGAGAGAGAGGAAATAAAAATGGTAAAGAAAATAATAATTGATGAAGAAATAAACGTTCGAGAAGGACAATCAACAAGAAGCAGAGGACATAGAAACTTTGATGAAGGATTTTCAAGGCATCATAGTGAAAATTATAGAAAAGGAACACGAAGTTACGGACCTAAAATAGTTGAAACAAGACTTTTTGTGAGTAAGGATGAATTAGTAAAATATGTTAATGAAAAGGGAAAAAGTGATGCATTAATTGATATTTACAAGATTGAAGATGAACTATACAAACTAGTAATTAAGAAATAACAAGCAATTAAAAAGCAGTTCACAATGAACTGCTTTTTAATTACGCTATTAGTTTTTTTATTATGTCTTGAATACTTTTAATAGCTTCAAATGGTAAAGAATTTTTATCGTCTAATTGTTCTAAATAGTCTATTCTAGATCTCAATCTATCAATTAATAATTCTTTGTATGTTTTATTTGAGAAATCAGGGTTATACCCATCGATTTCAACATAACTTAATTCTTCAATATTATGAAGTGGTTTTAAAATCAGATTATTAGAAACAATTTGTTCTATTAAACTTAATGTAATTTCTTTAGTAATATTTTTGTTTTGGAAGTACCCAGTATTTATTACATAACAGTCAACATTTTTTTTCTCAAAAAGATTCTTGAAATTCTGGTAGTCATAATTGAGCGGATACAATCTAAATGGATTTGCATAAGGCTCAATAATTAATTGGTCACTAACAGCTCCATGTTCCGCACTTGATCTTTTAGTAGCAAGAGTTGCACCCAAAGTGCTTCCTAATATGCTTGAATGAACTTTGAGAATTGGAGGAAGAGTATCATCTTTCATAATCCAAAATATGGCATCAACTTTATTGTCGAATTTAAATGCTCTGTGAGGAGTCCAGTATTGTGATTTTATACATCTTCCATTACCATTTCTTATATCCTCAGTTACAGGGACAACATTATCAAATTCATCAATTGTAACAGCAACATTTTGCATTGTAAGTAAAAATTTATTATCTTCACTATTTGTTGGATAGTCTTGTACTTTATCAAAATATGATGGTTCTAAAGAAATACTTGAACCATTTATATTAGAAATGATAAATGCATCATCATGTAATACTGTAACATCAAACTTTCCGTTGTGTTTCGAATGAGTAATAGTACTTTTACCGCTTCCACTAAGGCCAAATACTCCAGCAATGAATGTTTTGCCGTCAGCTAAATTAAATCTTTTTTGACCTCCATGACATGCAGTGTAATTATTTCTTGATGCAACTGTCCAAGCCATTGTTAGTGTAGCCTTTTTATGTTCTCCAAAATATCTTAAACCAAGAAGCGCACCACAATTATTTGTTGGATCAAAAATAGATATACCTTCATTAAAATTTTCAATAAATTCATCTGGATCTGAATATAGGAAAAGATCTCCTTCGTTTATCTCAATAGAATTTTCATACATTTTATCCATTTTGAAGTTCTTACTTTGATAATTTAAGAGCCATGAATATAAAGTATTTTCATATCCCTCAGGAATTAACAAGTGAGCTTTCACCATGAAATCTTCATGTAACCCAACATAAGCCACTGCATGATACATAACTTTTTTTCTTGAGTTAAATATCGAATCTCTCAATATATTTGCATACTGGTCAGTATTGGATTTACTAATTAATCTTCTTGCTTTTGCTTGTCTTCCAGTAATAGTTCCATCATTAAATATTAGTACTTTTGCATCATTTGGTAATTCTAATTCTTCTGTATTATGTACATCTAAATCAGTTACAATTGTTCCCTTAGAATTTTTTGCTAGTTCATAGGCATGAGATAAAGATGTAACTTTTATAACATTATTTCTGTAGAAAGCTGTTTCAATTGTTGAACGAATTCTACTATATAGGTTTGGAGTAGAAGTACCAATTTTAGTTCTATTTAATTTGCTTTTAGTTGACATAGCCTCTCACCTCTTTAATAAATTTAGTTTCTTGCAACTAGAGCTGCTAATGCGATTGAATTATATTTGCTTATTGTAGAATCTGCTCTACTAGTTAATACAATTGGCTTTTTAGCACCAGCAATCACACTTGCTCCCTTGGCATTCGCTAAGAAAAGCATTGTTTTATAAAAGATATTTCCTGATTCAATTCTAGGCATTATTAGTATATCAATATCACCAGCAATTGGATCTTTTATCCCTTTTTGAATTGCTGCTTCTTTACTAATTGCGTTATCGAGTGCAAAAGGACCTCCAACAATACAATCTTTAATAATTCCATCTTTATTCATTTTAATTAATTCAGCAGCGTCTAATGTAGCTTCCATTTGAGGATTTACTTTTTCAACTGCCCCAATAATTCCTACTTTTGGATTAATAAGATTGATTGCCCTAGCTATATTTACACTATTTTCAATAATTTGTCTTTTTTCATCAAGAGTTGGAGCGATATTCATCGCACCATCACTCATAAAAATTAATTTATTATGAGTTGATACTTCAAGGACACTAACATGTGATATTCTATTTTTTGTTCTTAAACCAAATTCTTTATTTAAAGCAGCTTTTAAGATTATACTTGTATCTACTAAGCCTTTCATTAGAAAATATCCTTTATTTTCACTAACTAATTTAACAGATTTCAAACAAGCTTTTGTTTTATCAACTTCATCTATAAACTGATAATTGTTAATTTCAATATCCAAAGATTTTAATACTGTTTTAATTTCAGTTTCGTCTCCAACCAATACTCCATTTATTATGTTGTTTACACGTGCTAATTCAACAGCTTCTAATACATGCTCATCAGCTGCACAAGCAACAACCATGGTACTAGTAGAGATTTCTTTTGCTTTAAGTATTAATTCTTCCATTGTTTTTATCATAGTATCCTCCTATGTATATATTTTATGAGTTTCTTGTCCTTTTAAAACCCTAAGTGTACCAAGTGCTAGTGATTCCATTTCGTCTTCACCTGGAAATACGATAAGTTTACTTATAAAAGAAACTCTTTCTTCTATGAGTTTAACTAAGTGTTTATTAAATGCTAATCCACCTGTTAAAACAATTGCATCAACATCTCCTTTTAAAACAGTAGAACATGCTCCGATTTCTTTAGCTATTTGATAGCACATTACCTCAAGAATGAATAATGCTTCTTTGTCACCATTTTCAATTCTTTTTTCTAATTCGAAACCATCATTTGTTCCTAAATATGCAACCATTCCACCATTCCCATAGTTTTTACGTTTAATTTCTTTTAGGGAATATTTTCCACTAAAGGCCATTTTATATAATGGTCCCATTGGAACAGTACCACTACGTTCAGGAGACATTGGTCCATCACCATCTAAAGCATTATTTACATCAATTACTTTACCAAATTTATGAGCTCCAACACTTATTCCGCCACCTAAGTGTGCAACAATAAGGTTAAGTTCATTATAGTCTTTATTAAGCTGTTTTGCTGTTTTTAAAGCTACAGCTTTTTGATTTAGAGCATGGAATAAACTTTGTCTTTTAATCTCTGGCATTCCAGTATATCTAGCAATCTCTTCCATTTCATCCACAGCTACTGGGTCAACAATATATGAAGGTTTATTTATTGAATCACCTAGATTTTTAGCAAGTACACAACCAAGATTTGAAGCGTGTTCACCACGGGGTGCTTTCTTAATGTAATTAATCATTGCATTATTTATTAAATAGGTCCCTCCTTCTATTGGTTTTAACATTCCGCCTCGACCAACAATCGCATCAAAAGTAGTTAGCTCAGTTTTTTGCTCTTTTAAAGCCTTAAGAATTGAAGCTTCTCTAAACGAATATTGCTCAATAATCGTTCCAAAAGAATTAATAAGTTCTGTATCGTGTTTTATGCTAATTTTAAATAATAATTCTTCTTCTTTATATGCAGCAATTTTTGTAGATGTTGATCCTGGATTTATCGCTAGTATTTTATATTCCATAGAAAGACTCCTTAGTAGTATATTTGATTTTAAAAAATCACGACTACATTATAACATGATAGCGTTTACACCACAATACTATTATTAATATTTTTACAATTGCTCATATTAGCGCTATTTTAAGGGAATTTCGAGAAGAATATATACTTGATAAAATCAATAAGAATTTACTCAAAAAGCTCATATATGGTCTATGGCTCATATATGACCTTTTCATATATATTTTATTTATTTAATATATATATACAAGTATATAAAATAATTGCGCGAGTAATTTGAAAGAGGGGAACAAAAATGATGTATATTGGCATAGGAGTTGCAGGATTTATTTTACTGCTTTTATTTGATGTTTGTTCATTATGTAAAAAAAGTGTGATTAAGTACTTTTTTGGACTAAGTGGATTTTCATTAATAGCTGGAAGCAGTATTTTTCTTATACAATTGGAAAGTTATGCATCTTTTTCTTATTCAGTTAGGATTATTGCACTAGTAATTGCTATTATCTCTCTTCTTTTACTAGTTTATTCTGTATTCATCGAAGTAGGTAGAAAAACCTACGAATACGAGAATAAAAATACTTTAATAACTACTGGTACTTATGCTTTGTCAAGACATCCAGGAGTTTTATGGTTTTTGTTCCTTTATCTTTTTGCTGCAATATACTTTCAAAATCACTTAGTGCTATATGCGGGATTGATTTGGACAGTAATGAATATTTTATATGTTGCTATTCAAGAACGTTTTATTTTTACAAAGTTATTTGACGATTACAGTAATTATATTTTAACAACACCAATGATTCTTCCTAGTAATTCAAGCTTGGGAAGATGTATTACTACACTTAACTGGAGGAAAAGATGAAGAACTTACGAGAAATGTTGCGAGACGAGGATTTTGATGGAATTTGGAAGGCTTATTTAGGGTTTTTGGATTTAACAATTGATGAATTTATGGAAATTCAAGAACAATTACTACTAGAACAAATTGACTTATTAAATCAATGTAAGCTAGGTGAAAAACTTTTAGGGTATAAAGATATCCATAACATGGATGACTTTAGAAAATATGTTCCCTTAACAACCTATGATGATTATGCGGATACACTTCTAAATAAAAGAAGTGAGGATTTACCAAGTGAACCATTACATTGGGTTCAAACAACTTGGAAAGGTGGTAAAAAACCGATTAAATTGGCTCCGTATTCAAGTACAATGGTTGAGGAACATACTAAGATGTTTTTGTCTAGTTTAATATTATCTACTAGTAAAAAAAGAGGACACTTCACATTAAAAAACTATGATCGATTTTTATATGGTATGGCACCGCTCCCTTATTTAACGGGATTTGCTCCATACATCTTAAAAAATGAAATTGATTTTAAATATTTACCATCTACAGAGCAAGCAGAAAAGCTTGGATTTAAAGAAAGAAATATGGTAGGATTTGACTTAGCTGTTAAAAAAGGAGCCGATTTATTTTTTGGATTATCAAGTGTTTTAGTAAAGATAGGTGAAGCTTTTGAGAGTGGTTCAAATAGTGGAAAAAGTATCTATCCCTCAAATGGGAAACAAGCTATCAAAATGGTGAAGGCTTGGTACAAAAAGAAAATAAAAAAAGAAAGATTATTACCAAAAGATTTATTTGAATTTAAAGGTATTGTATGTGGAGGAACCGACTCAGATACTTATAAATCGCAAATAGAATATTATTTTGGTACTACTCCATTAGAAATATTTGGTGGAACAGAATCAGCAGCAGTAGCTACTGAAACTTGGAGTAGAAATGGTTTGACTTTCTTTCCAGATGTTAATTTCTTGGAATTTATTCCTGAAATAGAAATGAAAAAAGAAGAAGACCAAGAAGGATATATGCCTAGAACTGTTTTGTTTAATGAAATTCAACCTGGGGAAACATATGAACTTGTTATTACAAAACTAAGAGGTGGTGCATTTGTTAGATATCGTATTGGTGATGTCATTAAATGTGTTGGTCTAGAAAATGTTGAAGATGAAATAAAACTACCTCAAGTAAAATATATAGATCGAGTAAGCAATATTATTGATTTATCTGGATTTACTAGAATAACGAAACAAATTATTGGTGACTCAATTAAATTATCTAATTTAGAAATTAATAATTGGACTGCCTGCAAAGAATATGGACAATCAAGACCATACATTAATATATATGTTGAGAATAACTTGGAAGAGGATGAGGATGTAATAAGAACAAAACTGAATAATCAAATGAAATTGATGGATTCAGATTATAATGATGTTCATGCTTTACTAGGACATGATCCATTGAAGATAACTATTTTAAATTTTGGGGCATTTGAGGAATATTCAAATCAGTTTAAAACAAGTATCTCAAAGATTAATCCTTCGAGTGAAGAATTAACAAAATTAATTATGTGTAGTGAGGGAATGAATATTTAAATGGAGTGATACAATGATTACTTTGACAGAGATAACTATAATTCCGTTAATTTCATTAGTTCTTTATACCTTTATTCTGGTTATTATCTTAACTTCGAATAAGACAAAATTATCTAATGCCTTTAGTTTCTATATAATCGCAATGATTATATGGTCTTTAGGCTCGTTTTTAATGAAAACTGATATGCCACCTAGTTCACTTTTTTGGGATAAATTCTTATTAATCGGATTTGTTAGTGTACCGGTATTATTACTTCGTTTTAGTTATGTTTTTTCAGAGTATTACGAAGGAAAAAAGGTTTTACTTATTGGATACTTTTTGGCTGTAGGACTAATGGTGTTATCAATATTAGGCTATGTTATTAAATCAGCCTCATATAGCGATGGAGTATTTACATATGAAATCGGATTTGGAGCATATATTGTTGCTGTTGTAGGACTTGTATATTCTGCATTAGCACTTGGTAATATGGTTGTAAGAGTAAAAAGAAATGAAGTCAATCTTAAGAAGGTTAGATTAGTTATCATTGGATTAGCTCTTGTAATAATTGGTGCAGCGTTAAACCTAAATACTAAATTAGGAGAATATGGTATTGATATATTATTTAATGCAACTAATGCAGTATTAATAACTTATGCAATATATCGAAATAAGTTTTTAGAGATTAACTTAGTTGTTAAAAAAGGATTATCGTTTTCTTTTTATAACATAATTTTATTTGGTGTTTATGCATCATTAATTATCTTTTCCTATAATACTTTGAAATCATGGGGAGTAACTGATGTATATATGTCAATTTTATTTATGTCACCAGTCTTTTTAATTCTTGAACCAATAAGAAGAATACTTCAAAAATGGAATGATCATATCTTTTTCCATGCAACAACAGATAGACAAATTATATTGATGGAATTCAGCAATTTGATTTCTTCAGCAATAAGTCTGGATTTAATAACAGATTCATTAATAAAAGCAATAACTACAGGGATTGACTCGAGAGAAGTAAGTATAATGTTAAAAAATTCTAATAAGTATATTTTGAGTAACACTACAATTGTTGGTGCTAATTATAAGAAACTCTTCATTAAATATTCTCATCCAATTGTGTCATGGTTTAAAAAAGGGAATAATTTATTATTAAGTTCACAAATAAATAATCATGTTACTTTTAAAGGGTTATGGGATATTGAAAAAGAAGCAATTAAAGCGTTAAATACTGAAATTATAGCACCTATCAGATATTTAGATGATTTAATTGGTATGGTAATAATATCTGGTAGAAATGATGAAACGCCATATAATGAAGACGAAACAGACTTCTTACAAACAATTATTAATAATGCAGCAGCAATTATTGAAAACGCTAAAACAATTGAAAATATTAAGAAACAATCAATTACCGATGAACTAACAAAATTATATAATCACCGTTATTTTCATGATACAGTAGGTAAATGGATTTCTAATCGAAAATATGAAATATTTAGTGTTGCTATGATTGATATTGATCAATTCAAAATATATAATGATCTTTATGGTCATATGGCAGGAGATAGAGCCTTAAAAAGAATTGCTGAACTATTGAGTAATAATACATATAAAGATGATTTGCTTGTTAGATATGGTGGAGAGGAATTTGTTATCTTCATGCCGAATCTTGAGAGTAGAGATGCATTAAAAGCAATTGAGAGAATAAGAAGAGCAGTTGAGGATGAATTTTTACTATCAAATGAAATTAAAGAGTTCTTAACAGTTACAATTGGGGCTTCATCTTATCCTCAAGATGGTACTAGTTTAGAAGAAATAATCGTTAAATCAGAAGAAGCGATGTTTTACGGCAAGCAAAGTGGTAGGAATAAAGCGGTATTATTTAAGCCTGATGCGTCATCTAAGGAAATAAACGATAAAGTTCAAGAACAAATTAAAAACGCTCACCTGTCAAGCATTTATGCTCTTGCAGCTACAATTGATGCGAAGGATCATTATACTTATGGACATTCTAATAATGTAGCTGAACTTTCAGCTGCGTTAGCTGAAGCTGCAGATTTTTCAGCTGAAGAAATTGAAATAGTTAGAAGTGCTGGTCTTCTTCACGATATTGGAAAAGTTGGAATACCAGAAAGTATTTTATCTAAACCAGGATACCTTACAGATAAAGAGATGGAGATTATGCAATCTCATGTAGTTCAATCAATTAGTATAATTAAACATATTCCTAATTTACTCGATACAGTACCTGTAATTATTAGTCATCATGAAAGATATGATGGACAAGGGTATCCTAGAGGAATTAAAGGAAAAAATATACCGATATTAGGAAGAGTAATTTGTATTGCTGATGCATTTGATGCAATGACTACTGATCGTCCTTATCGAAGAGGATTATCATTAGAACAAGCAGAGTATGAGCTTATAAAAAATGCAGGAAAACAATTTGATCCTAAATTAGTTACTCTATTTTTAGAATTAATTAAGAAAAATGGATTAGAGAAGCTAAGCTTAGAAAATAGAACAACAGTTTAAAAGTAAAGAGTGAACTCATAAATTTGAGTCACTCTTTTATATATTTTCGATAATTTAAAAAGAAAAACAAATGTCTCAGAAGTATTATTGTTTTGAGGTGATAAAATGAAAAAGAAAGTATTTTTAGCAATATTGGTAGTAATGCTATCGAATTTACTTGAAGTAAGAGCCACAGAAAATTCTGCATTTCTTCCGGGCGGGAAGAATTATTTAGAAGAAGCAAATATGATATTTGGAGATAATATGTTTAATTCAGATGATGATATTTTAGTTAAACCAAGCACAGAGTATACTTTTAGTATGCCAGGAGAAGGATTAGTGGGAGAAGATATTTATATTGAGTTAATTGGTAATACTACTTATATCGCAGGAGAACCAGTTGATGTTCCTGCTTGCTCTTTTGAAGGAGATTATATAGTTTGTACATTTACATCTACAAGTGATGAAACTAGTATTCAATTACTTGTTGCTGGTAATATGATGAATATGTATTATGACTATTATCAGTTTAATGATTTTCAGTTAGAAGAAGGAGCAATTAGAACGAGTTATGAAGAATATATTGCTCCAGAAGGTGATACAACAGACCCTGAATTTTCTGGATCTGGGGCATATATTAAAAGTTATCAAACTAATGAGTTAATAACAACTATTATAAACAATCATATCTATGCTATTGATGATATAGATGGTGACATAAGTAATAGTATTATAATAGTTAGTGATGATTATACATCTAACGAACAAATTGTTGGTGAATATGATGTTACATTAAGTGTTACAGATGCTAGTAACAATACAGCTTTATTTACTTTAACAGTCATGGTAAAAGATGAAATAGATCCAGTTATTACAGGTCCTTCAGGGATTAATGTTAGTGTAGATAGTGTTACAGATATTGAAACACAAATTGAAAACTATTTCATTATTACTGATGGTTATGATGACGATCCAACATTCAATGTAACAACTGATGATTATTCTTTAAATAGTAATGTACTTGGTCAATATAGTGTTACATTTATGGCAGTAGATGATTCGTTAAATAGCGTAAATAAAACATTTATAGTCTATGTTGAAGATTCTACTTCACCAGTAATGACTAGTGCAAATGTAATTGATTCTTATCTATCAAATCCACTAAGTTATGATGATGTAATAGATCTTTTAGAATTTAGTGATAACTATGACGATTTAAGTTCAGTTATACCTACAGTTACAACAGATGGTTTTAGTGGGAACGAGAATACTCCTGGAACATATTCATTGAGTTTTGATGTTGAAGATAATTCAGAAAATAGTATTTCTGAGACAATAACAATAAATGTAGTTGATGATGTTGAACCTGTGATAAGTGGAATAAGTAGTTATACTGGATCGTATTCAGAACAATTAACAGTAGAAGATTTCTTAGCAATGCTTAGTGTGAGTGATAATGTTGATGATGTATTATTATCTGATATCTATATAGTGAGCGATGACTATTCCTTAAGAGTTAATAGTGTTGGAAACTATGTAGTTGTCTTTGGAGTTGTTGATACAAATAATAATGAAACGACACATCAAATTGAAATAAATCTATTTGATGATGTAGCTCCTGTAATATATGTCGATGACTTTATCATTACCGTAGATTTAAGTGTTACATTTACAGAGTCGGATGCATTAAAACTATTACTTAATTCGAAAGAATTAGAAGACAAAGAATATTTAGTTACTAAGTTAGTTGATGAATATACAGGAAATGAACAAATACCAGGATCATATATTTATAAATTATTATTTACAGATGAAGATGGAGCAGAATATGAAAAAGAATTTATCGTAAAAGTTGCTGCTGCTAACTCATATGATATAGAAGATTCATTACTACCAAGAAATATTATTGTTTATTCTTCAATTGGAGTCTTTTCTATATATATAGTAGTAAAAAAGAAGAAAAAAGTTATTGAATAAATTACATCACCAATATAATTGCATTTCAAGTGATATTAAAATTGAATTGTATTATCATGATAAAGGGTAATTTATTAGAAAAAAGGTGATAGTATGAAACATATAAAATTAAAAGAAAATATATATTGGATTGGGTCAATTGACCACGAATTAAGAGAATTTGATGTTGTCTTAAATGCAAAATACGGAACTACTTATAACTCTTACTTAGTATTTGGTAGTGAGAAGACAGCAATTATTGATACAGTAAAAAGAACTAAAATTGATGATTATCTTGAGAAACTAACTGAGTTAGTTGATATTAAAGATGTTGATTATTTAATAGTTAATCATGCTGAACCGGATCATTCAGGAAGTATTTCAAGATTATTAGAGGTTAATCCAAATTTAATAATTGTCGGTTCAAATAGAGCAATTCATAACGTGAAAGACGTAACGAATATGGAATTTACTAGTATTAGTGCAAAAGATGGAAGTACACTTAGCTTAGGAGATAAAAACTTCACTTTCTATAATGCAATAATGCTTCATTGGCCAGATACGATATATAGTTATCTTGAAGAAGATAAAATGTTATTTACTTGTGACTCTTTTGGAGCACATTATGCTTTAGATATTCCTTTGCAAAGTAAAATAGAAAATGAAGAAGAATATATGGAAGCATTTAACTATTATTTTGATAAGATTTTTTCACCATTTAAAACATTTTATTTGAATGCGATTGCTAAAATTGAACATTTAGAGATTGAGATGGTATGTGGTGGACATGGTCCTATTTTAGATGAAGATCCATGGAAGGTAATTAATTATACAAAAGAACTCGCTCAAAAAACTCATAAAAATGAAAAACCACTTATTGTAATTCCTTATGTAACTAGTTATGGAGCGACTGAACTACTTGCAAAAGAGATCCAAGAAGAATTGTCACATGAAGATTTTATTATCGAGATATATAATATGACTTACTCAAAGATGGAAGAAGTATTAGAAAGATTAAAAATAGCTGATGGTATTTTGTTTGGTAGTCCAACAATATTGGGAGATGCATTATTACCAATATGGGATTTACTAATTAGATTAAATCCATTTGAACATGGAATTAAAAAGGGTAGTGTTTTTGGAAGTTATGGTTGGAGTGGTGAAGGAATAGCACATGTTGATGCTAGACTTAAGCAATTAAAAATGAAAACTATTCCACCATTAAAAATAAAATTTATGCCTAGTGAAGAAGAACTAAATGAGTTAACTGATTATGTCCATAACTTCATTAGATTAATACTTAAAAAAAGCTGAAATCTCAGCTTTTTTTGTTGACTAAAATTCAATAAAAATATATAATGATTAGGTGAGACCTAACTAATTATATAGAGGTGAACTAGATGGAAGAAGAAAATATTAGAATATCCTTAAACAAATTTCTAAAAATGTACTTTGATTCTTGTAAAGAAGTATACAATGAGATCAATTTTAGCAGGATTACTGGTAAACAATTTAAGTATTTAAAAGAGATTCATTCAAAAGGAGAAGCAACGCTAACCGAACTTGCTACAACGTTTAATGTGTCTAAACCTACTATGAATGAATTCATAAATAAGTTTTTGGAATCTAAAATTGTAAAGAAGAGAAAATGTGTTGAAGATAAAAGAGTTAGTTACATATCTTTGACCGATATTGGAGTAACTTTGGCAACTACAAATATATTAGAAAGTAAAAGAGCGACTGAGAAGATTATGAACAAACTAAATGAAGAAGAATCAAAAGCACTAATGCAGTTATTTAATAAATTTGGAGTTGATGAACAATGATATTTGGGAAGACAGTTAATAAGTATTACTTAAAATATTTTCACTTATTTCTTATGGGATTTATTGCTTTAATCTTTGTGGATTATTTTCAACTAGAAATTCCAGAATTAACTGGTAATTTTATAGACGGATTAGTAAATGGAGAACTAGATAAAGCAGGTATTTGGGACTTTGTTGAAATAATTGCTGGGTATGTAGCAATTATATTAGTTGGTCGATTTGCTTGGAGATTATTCATTTTTGGTGCATCTAGAAGAGTAGATTATGGACTAAGAAATGAAATGTTTTTACATGCTGAAAAATTATCAAATAGTTTTTATGCGAAAAATAAAATTGGTGGGTTAATGGCTTATTTTACAAATGATTTAGAAGCTGTTAGAAGAGCAGTAGGTCCGGGAATGATAATGTTTGTAGATGCAGTATTCCTTGGTGGACTTGCCTTTTACCATATGTTTAATCTAGATGTTAGATTAACACTATATTCTGGTATACCTTTGATTTTTATTGCTCTATTAGGAGCTTATATAGGAAATAAAATGCGAAAGAAATTTAAAGAAGCTCAAAAAGCTTTTGAAGATTTAAGTGATTTCACAAATGAAAATTTATCTGGAATTAGCGTTGTTAAAGCTTTCGTTAGAGAAAAAACAGAAATTAATGAATTTTTAAAAGTCAATAAAATTGCAAAAACTAAAAATGTTGAATACGTTAAAATGCAAACAATATTACAAGTAATAATTAGAATGATTATAAGTATTATTTTCTTAGTAATATTATCATATGGTGGATATTTAGTTAAATCTACTGCTGGAACAGCAAACGAATTCAGCATTGGTAACTTAACAGAGTTCTTGATGCTTTTTAGTGCTCTAATATGGCCAATGATGGCGTTAGCAATGATTATAAATGTTAGAAGTAGAGGTAAAGCCTCTCTTGAAAGAATAGAACATATACTTAATGAAGAAATTGATGTATTTGATGATGATGTTGTTGATGTAGATGAAATTGAAGGGAATATTAAATTTGATAATTTATCATTTAAATATCCTGATGGAACTGAAAATGCACTTCATAATATTAGTTTCGAAATAAAGGCAGGAGAAACTATTGGAATATTAGGAAGAACAGGTAGTGGTAAAACTAGTATAGTTGATCTGTTGTTGAGAATATACAATGTTGAAAAGAATCAATTATTTATTGATGGAATAGACATTATGAATTTACCACTTAAAACAGTAAGAGAAAACATTGGTTATGTTCCTCAAGATGGCTTCTTGTTTTCAGATTCAATTGAAAACAATATATCTTTAGGTCTTCAAAAGAGAGTTGATGTATTTCAAAAAATACAAGCAGCAGCAAAACTAAGCGATGTGCATGATAATATAATTGATTTTGAAGAAGGATATGAAACAGTTATTGGAGAAAGAGGAGTAACCTTAAGTGGAGGCCAAAGACAGCGAGTTAGTATTGCTAGAGCTCTTATAAAAGATCCGTCAATACTAATAATGGATGATAGTATTTCAGCTGTTGACACAAAAACTGAAGAAACAATACTAAATAATTTAAGAGCTGTTAGAAATGGGAAAACAACTTTAATTATTGCTCATAGAATAAGTACGATTAAAGATGCAGATAAAATTATTATTGTCAACGAAGGAAAAGTGATTGATACAGGAACACATCAGGAATTAATGAACAGATGCAACTTCTATAAAGACATGGTGGAACGTCAAAGACTCGAAGAAGAAGTGGAGGTGGCATAATGAAGAATATTGATGAAGAAAAAAGACAATATACGATGAAAGATGGAGACATAATTAAACGATTACTTGCTTATGCTAAACCATATATTCTTCAATTTATAATAATTTCAATATTAATGACAGTCAGTGTTGTATTAGGGTTACTTGGACCTTATTTAATTGGGCGAAGCATGGATATTATTAATCAATCCGATATTGACCTACACGACTTAAATTTAACACTTAGTTTCTTTGGATTATCTATTGTACTTAGCAGTGTGTTTAATTATGCACAAACAATTATGCTTCAAAGAACTGGTCAAAGTATTATTTACAATATTAGAGAAGAAATTTTTACTCATCTTGAGTATCATGATATTAATTATTTACATAATACTCCAATTGGTGCTCTAGTAACAAGAGTAACAAACGATACTAATACATTAAATGAGATGTATACTAGCGTAATTGTAAGTGTATTCAAGAATATCTTGATGATATTCGGAATTATCATAGCAATGTTTTTATTGAATGTTCAATTAACATTATTTGTATTAACAGTGATACCGTTTATTATTTTATTTTCCTTTATTTTTAGAAGGTTCTCAAGAAAAGCATACCGTCAAGTAAGGGCTAACCTTTCAAAAGTGAATGCTTTCTTAGCAGAACATTTATCTGGAATGAAAATAATTCAAATATTTAATCAAGAAGATTTGAAATTTAAAGAATTCGATCGAAGAAATACTCGATTAAAGAAATCTTATTATAAGCAAATACTTATATTTGGGATATACCGTCCGACAATGTACTTCCTTTATATGGCAGCAACAGTTATTGTATACTTTAATGGGGGATTAAGTGTGATTGAGGGAGTAATGACTATTGGTATATTAATTAGTTTCCAACATTATCTTGGTAGATTTTTCGAACCAATTCAGCAACTTGCAGAACAATTCAATATTTTACAATCAGCTTTTGCTTCAAGTGAAAGAATATTTGGGATTCTAGACAGTAATCCAGAAATAAATGATATTGAAGATGCTGTTGAATTTTCAGATATGAAGGGAGAAATAGAATTTAGAAATGTTTGGTTTGCATATATTGAAAACCAATGGATTCTAAAAGATGTTTCCTTTAAGGTTGCAGCTAAAGAAAGTGTTGCTTTCGTGGGAGCTACAGGAGCTGGAAAAACAACTATATTGGCCTTAATTACAAGAAATTACGATATTCAAAAGGGTCAAATATTGATTGATGGAGTAGATATTAGAAATATCAAAAAACAGAGTTTAAGACAATATATCGGTCAAATGTTACAAGATGTATTTATGTTTAGTGGTACAATTGAATCGAATATTAAACTTAGAAATGATGATATAAGTGACGAAAAGATGATCCAAGCTTGTAAGTATGTTAATGCAAATCATTTTATCGAAAAATTGGAGAATCAGTATAATGAAAGAGTAAGAGAAAGAGGAAATAACTTTTCAACTGGGCAAAGACAATTACTTTCTTTTGCAAGAACAATAGTTCATGACCCTAAAGTTATGATTTTAGATGAAGCTACTAGTAATATCGATACTGAAACTGAGCAATTAATCCAAGAATCCCTTACAAAAATGATGAGCATTGGTACGATGTTGATTGTTGCACATCGTTTATCAACAATTCAACATGTTGATAAAATAATTGTATTAAGCAAAGGTGAAATTATTGAACAAGGATCTCATCAAGAATTACTGAAAAACAAAAAGCACTATTATAGTTTGTATCGATTACAATATCAAAATAAAGACTAAATTGTATAAACATCTGAGGTGATAAAGTGAAAGAAGATAAAAACTTGCCTGTTCAATTTAATGAACGAATACATGCATCTAGTATTGATTATGGTGTTGTCTTTTTAAGTGTGATAATAGTTATATTTATGCAATTTGATCCAATATATAAATACCTAATAATACTTTTGGTATGGTATTTAATGAATGTTTTTCCTTCATTTTTTAAAAAAGGAATAACCTTAGGTAAAATTAATTCAGGTACGATAGTAGTAGATGAAAATAATAATAGTGTTACCTTAAGTACAATACATTTAAGATCGTTTTTCATCTTAATTTGTGGGTTTATTACTGTTGGATTCTATTTCATAATTGCTTTCATTTTACTGAATAAAAGGAATGATAAAAGAAGTATTCATGATTTAATATTTAAAACAAAAGTTGTATATAAAAATTCTCGAATTAGTGGTTAATAATTAATTCTTTGTAAAGAGGTGAATAGAATGAATTTCGAAGCGTTTGATTGTGTCGTTATTGGCTCTGGTCCAGCCGGACTTATGGCTGCTAATATATTGGAAAAAAACAATTTAAACTATTTATTATTAGATAAAAATAACTTCGCAGGAAGAAAACTATTAATTACTGGTGGAAAAAGATGTAATGTAACAAATATCTATAATCCAAAAGAATTTATTGACGAACTTAAATTTAAACATAGAAGATTCCTCTACAGTACGTTAAGCAAATATGGAACACAGGAAATATTGGAGTTTTTCAATGAAAACAATGTTGAATTAGCATTAGAAAAGAAATATCAATACTTTCCTAAAAGCTCTAAAAGTAGCGATATTTTGAATGCTTTACTTGAAAATATTGACCAAAGAAAAATATTACTAAATACTACTGTCACGGATATAACAAAAGAAAACAATAGTTTTATTATCGAGACAAATCAAAAAGACTACATTACAAGAAATGTGATTTTAGCAACCGGATCAAAAAGTTATCCTAAAACGGGTAGTACTGGAGATGGAATTATATTTTCTAAAAATCTCGGGCATTCATTTACACCGTTTTATCCAGCTGAAACGCACGTTTATAGTGAACAAGTAAAAAAAGACAAAGAATTTCTTCAAGGAATTTCTCTTTTAGACTGTGAAGTAACAATAAAAGGTGAAAAGAAAGCTTATAGTGGTGGAGTAATATTTACTCACTTTGGATTAAGCGGGCCTCTAATTCAAAACATATCTGAATTAATATATTTTAATTTACAAAATAATGAAACTGAGTTGTTAATAAGATTAACCACAAAGAATATTACTGAAATTTTGGAGTATTTTGAAGCAAAAGAGAATCAAAAAGCAAGAGTTATCAGAATAGTTGAAAAGTTAACAATAAAAAGATTAGCTAGATTCATTCTTAAAATATCAAATATAGATGAAACAAAACTAGTTGCGAATATATCAAAGAAAGAGAAACAAACTCTCATTGAAAATTTATTAAGATTTACTGTAAAAATAGATCGAGTAGAAAATATTAGTAATTCATTTGTTAATGGTGGAGGAATCAAGACTTCTGAAGTTAATCCAAAAACTATGGAATCTAAATTAGTTGATGGATTATTCTTTGCAGGAGAATTACTAGATATTCACGGACCAATTGGTGGATTCAATATTACAATGGCCTTATCAACAGGTTATACTGCAGCAAGTAGCATAAGGAGGAAAGATAATGCCTGAACTTCCTGAAATATACAATATTAGTGAACAACTAAATAAAGAAATCGTTGGACTAGTAATTACTAATTCTACAATTTTTCAAGAAAAATCAATAAATATAAAAACAAAAGATTTTAATAATTCTATAATAAATCAAGAGATATTTAATGTTACTTCTAGAGGTAAATGGGTTTTCATAACTTTCAAATCTTTAGACAAATTGTTTATAAATTTAGGAATGGGTGGAGATTTACTATATACAACAGAAATTCCAAAGAAAAAACACCAAGCAATCATCAATTTTGATAATGGATATTTGCTTTCGTTTAGATTTTGGTGGTTTGGGTATATTCACTTTGTTAAAAAGGGTGAAACTCATCACATGACAAACAAACTCGGTATAGACATATTTAGAGATAATATAACTAAAAAAGAGTTTCTAACACTAGTAAAAGCTAGAAGGGGTTCATTAAAATCATTTTTGTTAAATCAAAAAAACATTGCTGGAATAGGTAATTACTATATCCATGATTTATTATTTAAATCTAAGATTAACCCATTAAAGAAAATTCCTGAAGTCTCAACTAGAAAACTAGGAATGCTTTACAATGTAATTCTGAGTGAGTTTGAGGACTCTATTTCTAAAAGAGGAGCTCATTATGAACTAGATATTTATAATCAAAAAGGGTTATTCCAAGCTAATAATGTAGCATATAAAGAAGGAGAACTTTGTTTGTGTGGAACTAAAATAAAAAAAGTGAAGACAGGATCAACTTCTTCATATTACTGTCCTAGATGTCAAAAATAGTGTATTTAAATCTTTATTAAAAATATAGAATGATATAATTATATGAGGTGAAAAAATGAAAACAGTAAAATTAAATAATAATCTAGAAATGCCTATTGTTGGATTAGGAACATGGTTGAGTAAACCAAAAGATGTTTATAATGCAGTATTAATAGCATTAAAGAATGGATATAGACATATAGATACTGCAATGATCTATAATAATGAGGAATTTATTGGTAAGGCAATAAAAGATTCAGGAGTTAAAAGAGAAGATATTTTTATAACAACAAAACTATGGAATACAGATCAAGGTTACGAGAAGACACTTAAAGCATTTGATGTATCACTTAAAAAACTTGGCCTTGAATATATTGATTTATATTTAATTCACTGGTTCAAAGGATATGATAAAGCAGTTGAAAGCTATAAAGCAATGGAAGAAATATACAAAAATGGAAAAGCAAAAGCAATTGGAGTAAGCAATTATAATATTCATCATTTAATGAATATACTAAATAATTGTGAAATAACTCCAATGGTTAATCAAGTAGAAACACACGTTACACTGCAAAATCATTTTCTTCATCAATTTTGCAAGGACAACAATATTCAACTAGAAGCATATGCTCCATTAATGAGCTTTAGAATTCCACAATTATTAGAAAATAAAGTTATGATTGAAGTTGCAAAAAAATATGATAGAACCGTTCCTCAAATAGCGATAAGATGGCTTATTGAAAGAGGCATAGTTGTTATACCAAAGTCAGTAACTGAGTCGAGAATTATCGCAAATTACAATGTATTTGATTTTAGTCTTGATGAAGATGATATGCAAGCAATAAGAAAGGTTAATACAGGAAGAAAAATCTTCACTGAATATGACAATGTTGATTACTAACAGTTAGAATAATGATAATAAAAAAAGGTTATGAATTCATAACCTTTTTAATAGCCAATATAATTTAAATTATCTCTTAATATCTTAGCTGACATTTTGAGTTTTTCTTTTTCTTCATTATTTAGTTCTAACCAGACAACATGATGAACTCCATCTCTGTTTAATACAGCAGGTAGTCCAATATAAACATCATCAATACATTCATACTTCCCACCATTCAAAACTGAAATAGGCATAATTCTATTTTCATTATTGAAGATAGCAGAAGTAATTCTAACTAGTGCCATTCCAACGCCATAATAAGTAGCTTTCTTTCTCTTAATTATCTCATAAGCTGCATCTCTAACTTTGATATAGATATTATCTAGATCTTCAAAATTAATTTCATCCATTGTATTAATAACATCTTTCATTGGTTTTGCTCCTACATTTGAATTAGACCAACAAACAAACTCACTATCACCATGTTCACCTAAGATATAAGCATGTACATTTCTTGGATCAATATTGATGTAACTAGAAATTTCATATCTTAATCTAGCTGTATCTAGTGCCGTACCACTTCCGATTACTTTAGATGAATCTAAACCTGATTCTTTCCAAGCAACATAGGCTAATATATCAACAGGATTAGAAGCAACTAACAAAATTCCATTAAAACCTGAAGCCATTATATCTTTAACAACAGATTTAATTATTTTTGCGTTTCGGTTTAATAATTGAATTCTAGTTTCTCCCTCTTTTTGATTTACACCAGCAGTGATAACAACTAAACTTGCATCTTTACAATCACTATATTCACCAGCAAAGATATTCATTTTTCTTGGCCCGAAAGCAAGTCCATGATTTAAATCCATTGCTTCACCTTCAGCTTTATCATTATCAATATCTATTAGGACTAACTCTTCAAGTGTACCTTGGTTAACTAAGGCGTAAGCATAACTCATTCCTACAAAACCAGTTCCAACAACTACAACTCTATTATTTTTCATAATATCACCTCACCTTTATTTTACCAAATATAAATCAAAAAATATTGTAATATACACTTTGAGATAACTAAATATCAGGTGTAAATGTTTTCATTATATATATATATTGAATATTCACAAGTTTTTCATAACCTTTTCAAAAAATTTACATAACAAATTGCTATAATGAAGTATAAGTTTTTCACTCCTTCTATAAATGTTTACGATAAGAAAACTCTTTTCCCCAAAAAGAGTTTTTTTGTTATTATTCTTGACTTATGACAAGATGTCATATAACATTACCTTATGACACTTTGTCATAAGGAGGTAGTTTTATGCCGAAAACCACGTTTTTTAATTTAGTAAAGGAAAAAAGAACTAAAATTATTGATGCCGCAAAGGCAGAGTTTACAACCAACCCTTTAAGAAAAGCAAGGGTTTCTAATATAATCAAGATTGCTGAAATTCCTAGAGGTAGTTTCTATCAGTATTTTGATGATTTAGACGATCTTTATTATTACGTAATTGATGATGTATTCGAAAGTATTCATGAAACAGGTACTCTGTTTTGTGAATCAACAGATGATATTTTTGAGTTTGCTCAAATTTCATTTGAATATGATTATAACGCGTTTATTAATGATATGAGACATCGATTTATGATGAATGTATTTCAAAGTATCGCTTCAAACGCTGAATATATCGATTCATTTAAACAAATGAGAAAAGAATATGTTTGTGGCATCTTAAATAAAATGAATTTGACAGATATTCGTTTTAAGAAAGAAGAAGACCTTATTAAAATGTATCAAATGATGCAAGATTTAAAGAGAAGTGTTATCCATAAATCAATAGCTGAAAATTTGACAAAAGAACAAGCTTTTGAGGAATTTGCATGGTACATCGATATTATGAAAAATGGACTGATAGAGGAGGAATAGCATGGGTAATTTAAATAGTATGCTAAAATATACTGCAAAGTACTATAAATATATTTTAGTTTCTTTGTTTTCAATGTTAATACAAGTAGCAGTTGGATTTATTGTCCCTTACTTAATGATAACAATTATAGATGATGCAATGCCTAACGGTGATACTCCATTATTAATAAATACATCATTAATAATGTTAGGAGTAGCACTCTTTGGGTTGTTAACAGGGCTGATTAACAACTATACATCACAATATGTATCACAATATGCATCAGCTGATTTAAGATTAGATTTATTTAAAAAAATACAATCATTATCTTTCATAAATATTGACCGTTTTAAAACAAGTAGGTTAATCACTTCAGCTACTAATGATATTGTAAGAATACAACAGTTTTATCAAATGCTTCTAAGAATTATTGTAAGAGCACCATTAATGATTGGTATGGGATTATATTTATCACTTAAAACAAGTGTAGAACTATCAAATATATTTTATTTTTCGATGCCAGTATTAGTAATTTCAATTATAGTAATAATGATTTTAGCATTTCCACGTTTTGCTAAAGTACAAAAAACAGTGGATGGAATTAATAAGGTAGTATTAGAGACAGCTAATGCACCTCGTGTAATTAAATCCTTTGTATCAATTAAACATGAAAATGATAAGTTTGAAACTGCAAATGAAACATTTAGAATTACAAATACAGCTGCTGAAAAAATAATGGCGTTTGCTGATCCGATTATTATGTTTATATTTAATGCAAGTATTGCTGGAATAATTTTCCTTGGTGCATATTTCATTGATCAAGGGGAGTTAATAAATGCAACTACTAACATGCCTAAAGTAGGAGTGTTAATTGCTTTTAATAACTATAGTATGCAAATTCTATTTGGATTAATGATGTTTGCAATGATGATGATTTTCATTTCAAGAGCAGCAGTTAGTGCAAAAAGAATTGCTGAAATTTTTGATGAGAAAATAGATTTAGTATCCAAAGAGGATTCTATTAAAGACTTAAAGTTAAATGGAAATATAGAATTTAAAAATGTAAGTTTTGGATATGGGACTGATGGAAACAGAGTATTAAATGACATTAGTTTCAAAATTAAAAGTGGAGAAACTGTAGGTATTATTGGCTCTACAGGTAGTGGAAAATCATCTCTTATTCACCTGGTTCCTAGGTTGTATGATGTTTGTGAAGGTGAGGTTAGAGTAAACGGAATTGATGTTAAAGACATTGAAATTGAAACTCTAAGATCACAAATTAGTGTTGTAACACAAACTGCTACTATTTTTAGTGGTTCAGTTGGAACAAACATTGTTCAAGGAAAGAAGGATGCTACTTATCAGGATTTTATTGATGCTGGAGATAATGCAGTAGCCAATGAATTCATTAATAATTATGACGATATTTACAATCATGAAATCCAACAAAAAGGTTCAAACCTTTCTGGTGGACAAAAACAAAGACTTTCACTTGCTAGGGCATTTATTAGAAAACCTAAAATATTAATATTAGATGATTCTACAAGTGCTGTAGATGCTAAAAGTGAAGAGTTAATTTTGGCTTCAATTGAAAAACTATCGAAAGATATGACAACGTTAGTAATTAGTCAAAAAGTTTCTACAATTAAAAATATGGACAAGATTCTTGTTCTTGATAATAAAGGTTATTTAGATGGGTTTAATTCTCATAAAGAATTACTGAAAACTAGTAAAGTCTATCAAGAAATTGCACTGTCTCAAATTGGAAACGGTGGTGGTCTAGATGACTAAAAAAGAAATGAAAATGAAGAAGATGCAACAACAAATGAAAAAACCTAAAAAAGACCCATTTAAGAATACTAATCACTCTAAAGTTATTCTGAATAAAAAGCAAGTAAAAGTAAGAAATGAAGCTAATAAAGATTACTCGAAAATGTTATCAGGAACTACTAATAGAGGAAGAGGACCTGGTAGAGGAATGTATTTAGGTGGAAAACCAAAAAATGCCAGTGCAACAGTTCTTCGAGTTTGGAAATACTTAGGAAAATATAAAGTTGGAATAGTTATTGTAGTGGTTGCAGTATTTTCAACTAGTTTACTTGCAACATTCATTCCATGGTTATTCGCTTATGCTATTGATGAATATATCTTAGCGTATGATTATAGTGGAGCAATTACAATTGGACTATATATTGTTGGAATTGCTTTTATAACAAGTGCAGTTAGGTTTATATCAAGATATACAATGGTTATCATATCTCAGAAAACTGTTAAAAAAATAAGAAAAGATGCATTTGATAAACTGCAAAACTTACCAGTTAATTATTTTGATACGAATCAACCTGGTGATATAGTTTCAAGAATTACAAATGATGTAGATTTAATTAGTAATTCTTTAGCAAGTGTTACACTTGAACTATTATCATCACTAATTACTTTAACTGCCTCGTTGATATTTATGTTTATTGTAAACTGGGCCCTTGCACTAGTTGTAATATTATTTGTTCCATTAATGGCATTCTTTACAATGAAGGTTGCTAAAACAACTAAAAAAGGATTTGTTGCTCAACAAAAACATTTAGGAGCAATAAATGGTATTGTTGAAGAAAGTATATCTGGGTTAAAAGTTGTTAAGTTGTATTCTCAAGAAGAAGAAATAATAGCTGAATTTAGCAATAAAAACACACAACTTAAAAAGGCTGGATTTAAAGCTCAAGTATATGCTGGAGTTATTATGCCAGTAATTAACTTTCTAAACAATTTTATATATTTAGTAATTGTAGCTATTGGTGGAATTCTTTATATTACTAAAATAGTGGCTATATCAATTGGAGATATTTCAGCAATTACGGCTTATGCAAGACAATTTATTAGACCTATTGCTAACTTAGCTCAATTATTCAACTCACTACAACAAGGTATTGCAGGAGCTGAGAGAGTTTTCAATTTAATAGATATAGAAGATGAATACATTAATGATGGTACCGATGAAATAGAACATTTTGAAGGATACGTTAAGTTTGATGATGTAACATTTAGTTATGTCAAAGATGTTGAAGTATTAAGAAACATATCGTTTGAAGCAGAAGTTGGTAAAACTGTTGCTATTGTTGGACCTACAGGTAGTGGGAAAACAACCATAATTAATCTTTTAAATCGCTTTTATGATATTGATTCTGGTACTATTGAAATTGATCATAAAAATATCCGTGAATATAAAAAAGATGATTTAAGAAAGAAAATCGGAGTAGTACTTCAAGATACCCATTTATTTAGTGGTACTGTTTATGAAAATGTTGTTTATGGTGATTTAAATGCTACAAAAGAAGAAGTAATTGAAGCAGCTAAAATGGCTAACGCACATGACTTCATAATGAAGCTACCTAAAGGATATGAAGCTGAAGTTTACGAAGGTGGACAAAACTTTTCTCAAGGCGAAAGACAATTAATTTCGATTGCTAGAACTATTTTATCTAATCCTGATATTCTTATTTTGGATGAAGCTACGTCTAATGTTGATACAAGAACAGAATTCAAGATTCAAGAAAGCATGAGATTGTTAATGAAGGGTAGAACTAGTTTTGTAATTGCACATCGACTACAAACAATTAGAAATGCTCATAAGATAATTGTTATTCATGATGGAGAATTAATAGAATCAGGAACTCATAGTGAATTATTGGACTTAAAAGGATTCTATTATGATTTATATACAACACAATTTCATGACATTATAAAAGATATAAAAGGCTAACTTTAGCCTTTTTCTTTAAATATTGTATTGTTTGATATATATTATCATTTAGTATATAATGTAATTTGGAGATGATTTATATGAAAAGACGTTTTGGAGACAGAAAAGATGGATACAGATTAAGAAAAGCTGACCCATTTTTTAGAATTATTCCTTATCTTATGCCAACAAGAAATGATGCTCATGTCTTTTTAGAGCAAAGAATCTATTTGGAAAAAACTGAAAAGCTTATTCGAAAACTTCGAAAAGAAGGTTTAAGAGTAGGATTTTTACATATCGTAATCGCAACGATGGTAAGGGTTATAAGTCAGAAACCAAAAATTAATCGATTTGTAGTTGGTCGTAAAATATACGCTAGAAAAGATATTTCTTTTTCTTTAGTTATTAAAAAGGATATGAAAGAAGATACTGAGGAAACTACAATAAAGATGTTCTTTGAACCTACAGATACAATTTATGATGTTGTTGAAAAGGTAAATAAAGAAGTTGATAAGAATAAGAATGTTGAAAAGGAAAACAATACAGATAAAGCAGCGAAATTCATCACTTATATGCCTGGGTTTATGATAAGAGCAACATTATGGGTTATTAGACTTCTAGATAATAGAGGACGTTTACCAAAATTTTTAGTTGATTTGAGCCCATTTCATTCAGGAATATGGATTACTGATTTAGGATCACTGGGTATAAAATCAGCGTTTCATCATATATTTAATCTCGGAACAAATACTATGTTCATTGCTTTTGGAACAAAATCAAAAGAACAGTTTATTGACTCTGATAATAAAGTAATAATTAAAAGAGCAATGGACGTTAAAATCGCAGTAGATGAAAGAATAGTTGATGGAGCTCATTTTGCAAATGCGATAAGATTATCACAATCAATTATGAAACATCCAGAGGTTTTATTAACTCCACCAGAAGAAGTATTTGTAGATAACGAGATTTAACTCACTTATTTGTAAAAAAAACAGGATTAAGTGTTTACAATGGGTTTTAACTATGCTAAACTAAAAAAGGTTAATTAGAAAAATATAAAAGAAAGAGGTGATGGTAATGTTTAATCAAAAGTTTGTAGCAATCGCATATAATAGTTCTGACTTAGGTCTTTTTGTTATGGCTAAACCATCACTTATGAATAGATTATAGCTTAGTATGTATATTTTTAAATATATGTAATATAACGCTAATATTATGTCTTTCATCTATTGATGAGAGACATTTTTTTATTGAAAGAAGGTGCAGAAAATGAATATACTAAGCATATCAAAATTGCAAAAAGAATTTAATGGAGAAATTTTGTTTAAAAATATCTCTTTTGAAATAAATAGCAAAGATAAAACAGCGGTAATCGGTAAAAATGGAACAGGAAAATCGACATTATTGAAGATGATTTTGGGCGACTTAAGAATTGATTCTGGAGAAATCCATAAAAACTCTAAAGCAGTGATAGGTTATTTATCACAAGACGTCATCACAGATAAAAATAATTCGTTGATTACTGAGATGAATGAAGTATTCAGTAACTTAATTGATTTAGAAAATAAAATCAAAGATTTAGCAGCGAAGTTAGTAGGAAATCCTCATAATGAAAAACTCTTAAATAAATATGCTTCCTTAGAGAATTTATTCTTAACTCAAGGAGGATATGACTATCATTATAAAATTGATTTAATCCTTAGCAAATTTGGATTTAAGAAAGAAGAATATAGTCGTTCTATCGATACATTTAGTGGTGGAGAAAAAACTAGAATAGCTTTTGCTAAACTGTTATTAATCAATCCTGATTTATTAATATTAGATGAACCTACAAACCATTTAGATATTGCTATAATTGAATGGCTTGAGGATTATTTAAACAAATATGAAGGAGCTGTATTAATTGTTACTCATGATAAATATTTTATAACAAAAGTATGTAAAAAGATTATCGAAATTGACCACAAAACAAGTAATATTTATCATGGATCTTTTGAAAATTATTTAGAAGAAAAAGTTAAAAGATATGAGTTATTACTGAAATCTTATATGAGACAACAAAAAGAAATAGCTCATTTACAAAGTTTTGTTGATCGATTTAGATATAATTCTAAGAGGGCTTCAATAGCTCAAGATAGAGTCAAAAAGATCAACAAAATAGTTAGAATAGATAAACCTACTAATGCTAGTAGAAGAGTAAAAATGGCATTTGAAAATAAAAGAGCAACTAGGGATATTATTCTAGATGTAAACAAAGTTTCAATAGGCTATGATTTTCCTATCCTTAGTAATATTAATTTTACTATGAGAGGGTACGATAAATTAGCTATTATTGGACCGAACGGTACTGGAAAAACAACATTACTAAAAGTTATTGAAAAGAAATTATTACCATTAAAGGGTAAAGTTGATTTTCTAAGAGAATATAAGATTGGATATTTTGATCAAAATCAAGAAAACCTAAATTATAGTAAGACTATTTTTGAGGAGATACATGATTATTATCCAATGTATTCAAATAAAGATGTAAGAAGTGCAGCAGCAAGGTTCTTATTTACTAATGACGATGTATTAAAGCCAATTAGTATTTTAAGTGGTGGAGAAAAAGTTAGATTAGTTCTTTTATTACTAATGCTTTCTAATCCAGACTTGCTTGTCTTAGATGAACCTACTAATCACTTAGATATTGAGACAAAAGATATTATTGAAGATGTTTTTGATCAGTTTTCTGGTCCGATTATATTCGTCTCACATGACCGATATTTTATCAATAAAATTGGAACGAAAATTGTTCATTTATCAAATGATAGAGTATTAGAATTTGAAGGATCTTATGAGGAATTCAAAGATTATTCAAGTTCATTAGAACAGAAAAAAGAAAAAAAGAATAAAACAAAAATTAAAGTTAAAAGAATAAATAACGATAAAGAAATTAAAATTCTTGAGAAAAGAATTCATAGTATTGAAAAAGAAATTAAAAACTTGGAAATAGAAACATACAAAGAAGATGTCTTTACAAATTATCAAGATCTTAATAAACTAACATTGAAGATTAACGAACTGAAAGAAGAACTGAGAATCTTAGATGCAAAGTACTATGGGTTACTTAACTTATAAAAGGTCTACCTGGAGGTGACAACATGAACAGAATAAATCAATTTTTTAAATGGATGAAAGGGAATAAGAAGTACTACTTATTTGCTGCTTTACTCCTGATTTCATTACAATATTTTAGAACATTAACACCACTATTTATCCAACATACAATTGATAGTGTAATTTTAGGTAAGGAATCTAATTTACCAATTTTTATCAAAAATATGATGGAAGCAGATACAGTAACTAAACAATTATTCTTAGTGGCTGTAATATATAGTTTATTTGCATTAATGCGAGTTACAATTATGTTTATAAGACGTATGATAAATGCGTTTTATACAGAGAGAATCGCATATAATATGAGAAATACTTTATATAAAAAGTTACAAGATTTATCATTTTCTTATCATTCACATGCTGAAACTGGAGATTTAATCCAAAGATGTACTACTGATGTTGAAACATACCGTGTGTTTATTGGAGAACAACTTATTGAGATATTAAGATTAGTATTCTTAATTAGTTTCTCAATAATGCAAATGTCAAGAATGAGTAATGAAATGACAATGATTTCATTATTAATTACGCCAATCATCTTCACAGCATCATTTGTTTACTTCTTGAAAGTTAAAAAGATATTTAAGAGAGTAGAAGAAGCTGAAGCAAAAATGACAACAACTCTTCAAGAAAGTATAACTGGAATTAGAGTTGTGAAAGCATTTGCTAAAGAGAAATTTGAAATTGAGAAGTTTGATAAGCATTCAAAAAAATATTTAAAAGAAGATTTCAATTTACTAAAAATAATGGCAGTTTATTGGGGAGGAACAGACTTTATTATCTTTATTCAGTACTGTTTAACACTCACAATAGGTATTTACTACACAGTTAACGGAGCTTTAGATCCTGGTCAATTTATTGCGTTCTTATCATATGTTGGGATGATTGTTTGGCCAATGAGACAACTAGGTAGAATAGTTGGTGACTTTGGGAAAACAACAGTAGCACTTGATCGTTTAGATGAAATTATGTTAAAAGAATCTGAACATGATGGAGATTCAACAAATACACCAAAAATAACTGGTTTTGTAGAATTTGAAAATGTAGGATTCCAATTCGATGACGATGATGTACCATTACTAAAAGATATCTCATTTAAAGTTAATCGCGGAGAAAGTCTTGCCATTGTTGGTAAAACTGGAAGCGGAAAATCGACACTTATTAACCTAATGATACGTCTACTAGATAATCAAAAAGGAAGTATTAAATTTGATGGAGTAGATATTAAGGATATAAATAAAAAACACTTGCGTAGAAATGTTGGTATTATTATGCAAGAACCTTTCTTATACAGTAGAACGTTATATGAAAATATTCGTATAATGAATAAAGATGCTCATGAGGAAAAAGTCTTTAAAGCTGCTTCAATCGCCAGTTTACACAATGATATAAAAGGATTTGAAGGCGGATATGAAACAATGGTTGGAGAACGTGGAGTAACATTAAGTGGTGGGCAAAAACAACGTGTTGCAATTGCTAGAATGTTACTTGATGATAAACCAGTAGTAATATTTGACGATAGTTTAAGTGCTGTTGATACTGAAACAGATATTCAAATTAGAACAGCTTTAAAAGATCATTGGAATAACACAACGATGTTTATTATTACGCATCGTATAACTACTGCTATGGAAGCAGACAAAATAATAGTTTTAGACAAAGGCGAAATAGTTGAAATGGGTAATCATGAATCTTTACTTAGAGATGATGGTATTTATGCTCAATTATGGGATATTCAAACGAATGTAGAATATGACTTTATGAAACTCGATAAAGGAGTTGAATAAGATGGAATACTTTGAAGAAGAAGAATACTCAAACTCCAAATTTGACATGAAAGTTTGGTATAAAATATTTTCATATATGAAACCATTTAAAAGAAATGTTATTTTCGGAATTTTTGCAGCAATTGTTTTAGGAGCAATTGATACAATCTATCCACTTATTAACAAATATGCAATCGATGAAATAATCGAAACACAAAGCTTAGAAAAATTACCATATTTTATAGCGTTTTATGTATTTATTATGATAACAATAGGATTCATGGTATTTGGATTTATTATTAACGCAGGACAAGTACAACAAAAACTCTCATTTGCATTAAGAAAAGATGCATTTAAAAAGCTTCATGAATTACCATTCTCTTATTATGATAGAACTCCAGTTGGGTGGATTATGGCAAGAATGACAAGTGATTCAAGAAACTTAAGTGATATATTATCTTGGGGACTAATTGATTTATCTTGGGGAATGTTAATGATGACTGGGATTATAATTGTAATGTTTATTATAAACCTGAAATTAGCATTGATTACTTTAAGTGTTTTACCAATATTAATTGGACTTAGTATATACTTTAAGAAAAAGATTCTAAAAGCTTACCGTAAAATCCGAAAAGAAAACTCAAAGATTACTGGAGCATTTAATGAAGGAATTATGGGGGCAAAAACAACAAAAACTTTGGTATTAGAAGAGCAAAATTTTAACGATTTTGATCACTTAACATCAAAAATGAAAAGACATTCAATTAGAGCTGCGATGTTCGCAGGATTATACTTTCCTTCAATATTATTTATCGCTACAGTAGTAACAAGTTTAGTGATTTATTATGGTGGAATTGATGTAAGTACAAATGTAATTTCCTATAGTGTTTTATATTTGTTTATCGCATATATTGGTTCATTTTTTGAGCCAATCATGCAACTAGCAAATATTTTAGCTAGATTTCAACAAGCTCAAGCAAGTGCTGAAAGAATAATTACTTTAATTGAACAAGAACCTGAAATTCTAGATTCTCCGGAAGTTATTGAAAAATATGGAGATGCAATTAATTTTAAAAAGGAAAATTGGGAAGAGTTAGTTGGAGCTGTTGAGTTTGAGAATGTTACATTTAAATACAGCAAAGGTGAGACGGTTTTAGCAAACTTTAACCTGAAAGTAGAGGCTGGCCACAGTGTTGCCTTAGTAGGTCATACTGGAGCAGGTAAATCAACAATAGTTAACTTAATTTGTCGTTTTTATGAACCTACTTCAGGTAGAATATTAATTGATGGATCAAATTACAAAAATCGATCAATTGGTTGGCTTCACGACAATCTAGGTTATGTTCTACAATCACCACATTTATTTAGTGGAACAATACTAGAAAATATTCGTTATGGTAGACCTGATGCAACTTTAGAAGAAGTAATTGAAGCAGCAAAACTTGTTGAAGCTGATAATTTCATAACTAAATTTAAAGAAGGTTATGAGACAGAAGTTGGAGAAGGTGGAGCAAGATTAAGCGTTGGAGAAAAACAATTAATTAGTTTTGCAAGAGCACTACTCGCTGATCCTAAAATCCTGATTCTAGATGAAGCAACATCAAGTGTAGATACAAAAACAGAAAAGAGTATTCAAAGAGCAATAAAAATTGTATTAGAAGGAAGAACAAGTTTTGTAATAGCACATAGACTTTCAACAATTACTTCAAGTAACAGAATTTTAGTACTTGAGAATGGAATTATTGAAGAGAGTGGAACACATGCTGAATTAATCAAGTTAGAAAAACGTTATTTCAAGCTTTATACTAATCAATTCAAATCAAAAGTTATTGAAGACTCAAAAAACGGGTAATTTTACCCGTTTTTATTTGTTCATTTTTATCATGTTTTGTGCATATGCCCACTCCTAAGTATAAAAATTATAATTTGTTGATTTGCAAAGAACAACAAAACGGCCAAGGACAGCCACTATTAAAAATAGTTCGAAAATTTAACCAATTCGTATACAAATTAGTGCTTGTATGCTCTTTTTTACTTATATATAATATAAGTAGCAAAGGTGATAAATATGAAGGAAATTGAAGTATTTAATCGTGATTTAAATCAAAGCTTATCAGGCGACGAAAAGCAAATGAATGCTTTTAGAGTCCAGGTGGATTTGTTGTTAAGGTCTGTTTATGAAAGACTTGAACTCAATAATAAAGCGATTATAATAGGTGCAGGGAAGATGAATGATTTTTCTCTTACTTTTTTTGTGAAAAATTTTGATGAGGTAATTTTAACTGATATTGATTTAAGCACACTGAATGAAGCAGTAAGTGAATTGCGATTATTAAACAAGGAGAATAAAAAAATAACAAAAATCAGAATTGATTATACTGGATTCGAGATAAATCAATTTTTTTCTGATTTTAAAGAGAGAATTGTAAATTGTCATTCTTTTGAGAAAGTTGAGCAGGTATTAAAAAGTAAACTTCGAGGTTTAGAAAACTACTCGTTCTTAAAAGATTATAAAGAAACGGCTGATTTTGTTTTTATATCACCAATCTACACACAATTAGTTTACAACCAAATACTAAGAGAATGTTCGATATTGCGGGAAAGTGGATATCCAGAGCATATGATTAAGTATATTGAGAGTAGCATGCTTGACGAGATGATTGGAGTAATTGAAAGATTTAATGAAAATATTTTTAAAACTTTAAAGCCAAGAGCTGAGCTTATGGCATTAAGTGATATATTTCAAGTAGATATTGGAAGTAACTTTTATTTAAGAGTAAAAAATGGGATAAAGAATCATGAAGTAATGGAAGAAATTTATGAAGGATACAAAAAGAAATTTGGGATAGGACTTGGGGATTATGGTCTTTTAAACCTTGACGAGAAATTAAAACCTTATTTATCAAGATGGCTAATATGGCCATTTGATGATAAAAGTGTATTTATTGTTAAGTTAAAAATATATAAAAAGATTTAAATTATAGAAGGAGGAATTATTATGAAGTATGTAGCAACTTTCTTAGTATTTTTTGCTAGTTATATCTTATTAGCTGGCTTACATGTGCAAGAATTGATGCTTGGAGCGTTAGTTAGTGTAATATTGACAATTATACTAGCAAAATTTGTAAATTATACAATTGACTATCGTTTCCCTGTGAAACTTCTAGTGTTTATTTTTGCATTTTTACCAGTGTTTATCTGGCAATTAATTTTGTCTAACATTGATGTAGCAAGAAGAGTGTTGAGTCCAAGTCTTCCTTTAAATCCAGGATTTGTAAAAATTAAGACGGATTTAAAAGGTGATTTTGGTAAGTTAGCATTAGCTAATTCGATTACGCTAACACCAGGAACTTTATCAGTTGATGTTGATGGTGAATATTTATTTATTCATACAGTTGATGTTAAAGGTAAAACTCCTGAAGAAAACAAGGAAATTATTAGTGCAAAATTTGAAAAATTGTTGGGAGTGATTTTTAAATGATAGATATTATTGTATTTTCTCTTGTAGGATTAGGTATCTTATTTGCAACTATCAGATTGATAATTGGGCCAACTCCAGCAGACAGAGTAGTTTCATTAGATACTTTAAACATTATAGTTATCGGAATAATTGCATTACTTGCAAATTATTTCAAAAATTCACTATATCTAGATACTGCAATTATCTATGCTATTTTAGCATTCATTGAAACAATTGTATTTGCTAGATACTTGGAGGGTAATCATGGAGATTGTTAGTTATGTATTTATGATAATC
>JAOZRX010000044.1 GCA_029939945.1 Candidatus Izemoplasma sp.
AAGGTTGTGATTAAAATGAAGAAACTTAAGAAATTATTCTTTGGAACGTATATAAGAGGATTCGTAGTATCTTACTTTTTGTTCTTAATGACAGGAGCATTATTACTAAAACTTCCTATATCGATTCAAGATGGACAATCCTTAAGCTGGATTGATGCAATTTTTGTATCTGTAAGTGGTATGAGTACTACAGGATTAACAACTGTAGTAGTTAAAGATGTATTTACCATCTTTGGACAGACTGTATTAGCGTTTATACTGCAATTTGGTGGTATCGGGCTGATTATGTTTGTATCAATTTTTTGGCTTCTTACACGTAAGAAAATAAGCTTTAGAGAACGAACAATGATAATGACAGATCAAAATCAGATAGGTAGAGCAGGTATTGTGAGATTTGTTAAGAATGTCTTAATAATGATTGTTTCTATTGAATTAGTAGGATTCATCATTATGAGTTCTTACCTATATTTAGCCGGATACTTTGATTTAGGATCTTCAATGTTTCAAGCATTCTTCTTAACAATATCAATGTTTACAAATGCTGGATTTGATATATCTCCTGGAGGAGATAGCTTAATGATGTACTCAACAGATTACTTCATGCAGTCATTAGCCATGTCGCTAATGGTACTTGGAGCAATAGGTTTTTGGCCTCTCGCTGAACTTAAAGAATGGATTGAAGCAAAAAAAAGAAAAGAAAAGTATGATTTTTCTCTTTTTACAAAAATATTAGTAAGCATGCATCTAGGTTTATGGATAATCAGTGCTGCTACCGTCTTTGTAGTTGAGTTTAATGGATTCTTTGCAAATAAAGATATATTTGAAAGTGTATTTTATTCTCTGTTTATGTCATTAACTACACGTAATGCTGGATTTGCAACATTGAGTATGAATGATATGTCTCAAACAACACAAATATTCTTTGGAATCTTGATGTTTATTGGATCAAGTCCAAATAGTGCTGGTGGAGGAATCAGAACTACAACATTCTTATTAACAATATTAGGAATTGTTTCTTTCTCAAAAGGGAAAGAACAAGTAATTATAGGAAAACGTTCAGTTAAATCTGAAACGATATATAAATCAATGATGGTGGTTATTGGTGCTGGTATGTTAATCTTAATAGGAGTACTTATTATGTCTTTCACAGAACCATTTACTTTCCAAGAAATGTTCTTTGAGATTAGTAGTGCATTTGGTACTACCGGGCTTAGTTTAGGTATAACAAGTTCACTTACTATTGTCGGTAAGATTGTACTAATACTAACAATGTTTATTGGTAGAATCGGAATTCTAGCACTTCTCTTGATGTTTAGGGGAGATAGAACAGGATCGAGTATTAAGTACCCAGAAATTGATATGATAGTTGGTTAAGAGCGAGAATTTTCTCGCTCTTTTTTAAAAAAAATAGAAGACAATTTGTCTTCTATTTTGTAGATTCTCTTTCAACTAGATATACAGGTAAGATTGAATGCATTTCTTCTAAAGGTTCTTTCTTGATCATTTTAATAAGTTTATCAATTGCGGTGATTCCTAAATCAACAATTGGCTGAGCTATTGTTGTTATTTTAGGAATTAAAACATTACATAATTCTATATTGTCAAATCCCACTACTTGGACGTCATCTGGTATTTTGTATCCTAGTTTGGTTAATACACTTATAACATATATTGCAATGATATCACTACTACAGAATATTCCATCAACATTAGGATGTTTTTTAATAAACATTTCTATATCTTTTAAATCAGGTACTCTAAAATCTAAATCAAAACTATATACATCAATATTGCTTTCATCCATTACTTGATAGAACCCTCTTGCTCTGTCTATTACAGTAATCAATACACTTGGACCTCTAAAATGAAGGATGTTTTTAGCACCAGTAGATATTAGTTTTCTGGCTGCTAGTTCGCCACCTTGGACATTATCACTCGTTATTGAAGGTATTTCACTATCAATGATATGATCAATTGTTAAGATTGGAATGGACAACTTCTTATAATAACTAATACACTCACTATTGGCTACTAAAATTAGACCATCAATATTATATTGGCTAAATACATTAATATATTTTTTCTCAAGTTCAATATCATCTTTTGAGTTGAAAATCATTAGTTTATAGCCCTTTTTGGTGATTTCATCTTCTAGGGATTCAATTAACTCAGCAAAGAAATACGTCGAAATATGAGGGACGATAAGTCCCATAATATTTGATTTTTTACGAAATAATGAACGCGCTAATTCATTAGGAATATAGTTTAATTCCTCAATAACATCTTGCACGATTTTTCTTGTTTCGTGATTTACATATCCGGTATTATTAACGACTCTAGATACTGTTGCAACACTTACATTAGCCTTTTTAGCTACGTCTTTAATTGTTGGCAAAATAATCACTTCCCTTGAGTTACCTAAATTATACCTTATATTTATAAAATATAATATAAGTTTTTAAAAAGACACATTGATGTTATAATATTTTTGAGCGGAGTGATACTATGAGCAAAAAAACAAAAAAAGACTTAAGAAGTATGTTTATCTACCAAGTATATATAAGAAACCACAATAAAACTGGTTCTTTTAACGAGTTTGTTGAGGATTTAGATAGAATTCAAGATTTGGGAGTAGATATAGTATATTTTCTTCCTATTCATAAAATCGGTCAAAAAAAGAAAAAAGGAGATTTAGGATGTCCTTATTCTATCCAAGATTATCGTAGTATTAACCCAGAATATGGAACAATAGAGGACTTTATTAATCTTGTGAAGGAAATACATAAAAGAGAGATGAAAGTTATGATTGATATTGTCTATAATCATACATCACATGATTCGGAATTACTGATAAAACATCCTGAATATTTTTATAAAAATGAAAAAGGTGAGTTTTCTAACAGAGTTGGAGATTGGTGGGACATAACAGACCTTGATTTTACTAAGGATATTAGCCTTTGGGAGTATCTAATAGGTAATTTAGTATACTGGGCAGAACTTGGAGTTGATGGCTTCAGATGGGATGTTGCTAGCCTTTTACCAATGGAATTTCTAGAAGAGGCAGAAGAAAGAGTGCATGACAAGTATCCAGAAGTAATATTTCTAAGTGAATCAGTTCATGGAGGATTCGTTAGATACCTTCGAGGCGAAGGTTACAAGGCTCTAAGTGAGTCTGAAATTTATCAAGTATTTGATATGGCTTACGACTATGACACTCATCCATATTTTGAAGGATATCTAAAGGGTGAAGTACCACTTAAGAGATATTTAGAAGAACTACTTAGACAAGAAGAGATATATCCGGATAATTATATCAAAATGCGTAACTTAGAGAATCATGATTTTGGAAGATTTTCAAAAGTGGTCAAAAATGATAAAATTAAGATAAATAACTGGACATCTCAAGTCTTTTTCAGTAAAGGATCTACTATGATTTACGCAGGACAAGAAAGATGTGATAATAATCTACCTAGTTTGTTTGATATTGATAAAGTTAACTGGGCTGGCAATGATATATCTCCTTTAATTACAAGATTGGCAAAAATAACTAAAAACAAAATATTTAGTTATGGACACTACAATATTAATATAACTGATAAAGATGTTTATTATGGTGAATATAAACTAGATAACAAACATATTATAGGGATTTTTAATCTTGGGAAGGATGAAGGATTTATTGAAGTAGATATTCCTGATGGTAAATATGTAAATTTACTTGATGATACAAATATAGCTATTTACAACAAAAAACTAATATTAAGCAATAACCCTTTATTATTTTGGGTGAACAAATAATGAAGAAATTGATATTAGTACTCTTATCATTTCTTATTGTCACTTTAAGTTCATGTGTTCCAGAAGTTGATCCACTATTAGATTATTCCGATTTCCCTAATAATATAATAACTACTCACGAGGAAGCTGAAACAATGAGTTCAAACAGATACATTGTTTATTACTATAGTACTAACTGTGGGCATTGTGCCAGCATTAAACAGGATATTCTAACTTTCTTTAGTACTTTTGATACATTACCTTTTTACATTTTTAACATTAATGATGCTCAAGGTATTGATGTTTCAAGCTTATCTGAATTTAGAGGAACACCAACAGTATTTGTTATGTCTGATAACCAAGTATTAGAATATTATATTGGATCAGATAAAGTAATTAATTTTATAGACAGATATGATGATATAACTCTAGATTATAGTTCATTTAATTCACAACATTTAACAAAATATCAAGATATACTTAATATTCAAAGAGATTCTTATATTCTTTACTACTATTTAGATGTATGTCCTCACTGTAACCTAGTTAAAGAGGATTTCCTCAACTGGGCATTTACAAAAAGTGCAGAAGATATATATTTTATGAATGGAGCAAACGTCCAAGATCCTGATAATATACCTACTGAGCTAACGATTCTTAATTCAGGAACACCAATTTTAATGGTTATGAGTAATGGAGTATTCACAGATGAGTATTATTCAGGAAGTGAAGCATTACTCGAATATTTAATAGAAATTAAAGAAGATAGTGTTTCTTTACTAGACTGATTATAAAATAAATGAATAATTAAAGAACTGTACCTAAAACTAATTTATAGGAAACTATGAGAAAGAAGGGTACAGTTTTTAATTATATGCTATAATGAATTGGGTGGTAATATGAATGATTTTATAACAGTAATAGGCGCTGGCCTTGCTGGTAGTGAAGCAAGTTTTCAACTTGCTAAAAGAGGATTCAAAGTAAAACTATATGAAATGAGACCAAAAAAACTTACTCCAGCCCATTCAACTGGGCTATTTGCGGAATTAGTTTGTTCTAATAGTTTAAGATCAAATGGATTAGAAAACGCAGTAGGATTATTAAAAGAAGAAATGAGAATGTTAGATTCTCTTATTATTAGATGTGCTGATGCAACGAAAGTCCCCGCAGGAGGAGCTCTCGCAGTAGATAGAGATCTTTTTAGCGAGATGGTAACTAATGAGATTAGAAATAATCCATTAATAGAAGTTATTGAAGAAGAAATAACTTCCATTCCAGAAGGACCAGTAATTATCGCAACTGGACCTCTTACAAGTGATAGTTTCTCAGATGCAATTAAAGATTTAATTCATGAAGATTACTTATATTTTTATGATGCCGCAGCTCCAATAATCGAATATGAAACAATAAATATGGATATTTGTTATAAGAAGAGTAGGTATGATAAAGGTGAGGCAGATTATATCAATTGTCCAATGACAAAAGAACAGTTTGATACCTGGCACAAGGAACTAATAAATGCGAAAACAACTAACATAAAAGAGTTTGAATTAAAGGTGTTTGAAGGTTGCATGCCTTTTGAAGAAATTGCTCGTAGAGGGTATCAAACATTATTATTTGGTCCGATGAAGCCTGTAGGGTTAACGGCTCCAAATGGGGAAAGACCTTACGCAGTAGTGCAACTTAGGCAAGATAATAAAGAAGGGTCATTATTTAACATTGTAGGCTTTCAAACACATCTTACATTCGGTGAACAAAAGAGAATTATTCAGATGATTCCTGGTCTTGAAAATTCTAGTATTGTAAGGTATGGGGTAATGCATCGAAATACTTTCATAAACAGCCCTAAATTACTAACTAGAAATTATCAATTAAGAGAAAATTCAAATATATATTTTGCAGGACAAATAACTGGAGTTGAAGGTTATGTTGAAAGTGCAGGTTCTGGATTACTTTCATCAATTAGTTTAGCTAGACAGTTACTTGGGAAAGATGAAATCTTCTTCCCTGAAACAACAATAATTGGATGTGAGTCTTTGTATATTTCTCATGCTAGTATCTCTGATTTTCAACCAATGAATGCTAATTACGGAATTTTAAAGAAACTAGACTTTAAACATAAGAAAAAAGAACGTAAAATGTTTTATAAAGAAAGATCATTAAAAATACTTAAAGAAACAATAGACAAACTATAAAGATAGGAGTGGTGCTTTGTGAATAACGAACAAGTAATTATCTTGTTTAGAGATTATCTTAGTATTGAAAAAAGATATAGTCATAACACAATAATATCTTACACAGATGATATTTATTCACTAGTGCACTTTTTAGATCGTGAACAGTTTGGTGAATTACTAACTGTTTCATCTAGAACTGCAAGATTTTACACTGCTACTCTTCATGAAAACTATAAACCTAAAACAATTGCTAGAAAAATATCTAGTTTAAGAAGTTTCTATAACTTCTTAAACAGAGAAGAACTAACAAAAGATAATCCTTTTAAAGAAGTAGAGTTACCTAAACAACAAAAAAAACTTCCTCAGTTTATATATCCAGAAGAAATTGATACACTTTTCAACTCAATTAAGACAGATAAACCAATTGGAAAAAGAGATAAATTAATCTTAGAGTTCTTATATGGTACAGGAGTTAGAGTAGGAGAATTATGTAGTGTAAAATTAAAAGATATTGATTTCTATCAAAACCTTGTTTTAATACATGGAAAAGGTAGTAAAGATAGATACGTACCTATTCATAATTTACTCTCTAAGAGATTAGAAGACTATATCCTAACAACTAGGAATGAATTCCTCAAAAGGGCAGATATTAAGGAAAACAACAGTTTATTATTGAATTTTAGAGGTACTTCTTTATCACAACGTGGTGTTAGATTAATTATTAAGAGAATATTAGATAACTCAGAAGAAACCTTTAATTTAAGTCCACATAAATTAAGACATACATTCGCAACTCATTTACTTAATAATGGAGCTGATTTAAGAAGTGTCCAAGAATTACTTGGACACGCTCATTTATCAAGTACACAAATATATACTCATGTATCAAAAGAAAAACTAAAAGAATCATATATGGATGCTCATCCAAGGGCTAAAAGAAAAAGATGAAGAGTAATAGGAAACTATTTATACTCTTTGGAATAGTTTTAGTAATTGAAGTGATTTTTTATTTATTAGTGAATAAGATAATGAGCATTAACCCAAGTGTGATTATATTTGACATGAATGTATTCTATAGTCCAGTAACTTTTTATAACAATATATCAATATATACAAAAGAAATTAAGACATATTTATTAATTTTTAGAATATTAGATATGATATTCCCAGTAGCTTACGCTTTGTTGTTAATAGAATTATTAATAAAACTTGAATCTAAACATATAGTATTTCCATTATTTGCTTTATTCTGTGATTTATTTGAAAACATCTTTTTATCATATAAGATATTTCATCATTCATATTCAGGAGATTTTATAGTCTATTTAATCAATGTGATAACAATTACTAAGTTTTCATCAATCTTTATTTCAGTAATAATGATAATTTATATTATTATCAAAGAGAGAAGGTATAAGATATGGAATTAAAAACAGAAAGACTAATTATAAGACCTATGATTATGGATGATATAGAATCAGTTCATGCATATTTAAATGATGAACAAACAATGCGATTTTTTGTTGAAGGAACTTATTCAATAAAAAAAGTAAAAGAAGTTATTGAAAAAAACCAAAAAGATAATAATAAGTATTCTATCTTACTAAAGGATACTAATGAGTTAATAGGACATATAAGTTTTCATCCATGGGGGATGAGAAAAACTTATGAAATAGGATGGGTGTTTAACAAGTTATACTACAACAAAGGATACGCTACAGAAGCTGCAAAAGCGGTACTTCAGTATGCTTTTACTAACTTAAAAGCACATCGAGTAATAGCTACTTGTCAACCAGAAAATATTGCTTCTAAAAGGATTATGGAAAAACTTAATATGAGATTAGAAGGTACATTTCCTAAATGTATTTTCTATAAGGATGATATTTGGTGGGATGAATTATTCTATGCTATATTAGAGGAAGAGTATAAAGGATGATTTATCTGATCTAGATCTACTTTTGTATGTAAAAGATACTAGAGAATTTACTGAAAGTGATAAATTCTTAGATTGATTTGGAATTATAATTACTAGACTTTATGATAAGTTTATTTTTGAAGATAATATCAAGTCTTATATCAAAATGGTTATCTATGAAGACGGTCTAAACGTAGATTTTGGGATTGCAACCGAGAACTAATAAAAGACATAAACAGTTTGATGTTTTACAAGGTGTTACTAGATAAAGATGGCTTAATAAAAGGAAATAAGACTAATGCTTAGAAGAACTTCTATCCTAACAAACCTATCTCTAGAGAGTATCAAAAGCAAATTAATGACTTTTTTTTGGATATAAATTAATTTTCAAAGAATCTGCATCGTGAAGAGATGTATATTGCTAAGTTTATGTTTGAAAATATTAATAAAATTATTCGAAAACTTCTTTCATGGCATCTAGGGATTTTAAATAACTGGGAAGTTAATATTGGACTTGAAGGAAGATACTTAAAGTCTCTATTATCAAAGGACTTATGGAAAAAAGTACTAGCTACTTTTTCAGGAAGTAGTATTGAAGATAATTGGAAAGCAATTTATGCTTGTTGTGATTTAGTTAGAGAACTTGGAAATTCGATTGTGTCTAAATTTAATTTTATATATCTGATTGAACAAGACATTAAAGTGGTTGATGTTTACATAAGATTGAGAATATGATTTTGGGAAGAAGTTGATAAACACATGCAAATAACAATAATATCAGTAGGTAAACTTAAAGAGAAATATCTAGTTGAAGGTATTAATGAGTATTCTAAAAGATTATCTAATTACACAAAACTTAATATTATCGAAGTTCAAGATGAACATGCTCCTGAAAGTTTATCGGATAAAGATAAACTAATTATTAAAGAAAAAGAAGGTAAAAAAATACTATCTAAATTAAAAGATAGTTTTGTTATTGCTTTAGTAATTGATGGAAAACAATTATCAAGTGAAGAACTAACTAAAAAGATTGAAGATATTAAGACATATCATACATCTAGTATTACTTTCATTATTGGTGGATCACTTGGATTATCAGATGATGTAGTAAAGAAAGCTAATTTTATACTCTCATTTTCAAAGATGACTTTTCCTCATCAATTAATGAGGTTAATTCTACTAGAACAAGTTTATCGTTCATTTAGAATAAGCAACAACGAGCCGTATCACAAATAATTGACAGACATGTTATAATTAGCATAACAAAGCCATATTAATTGTTTAGAATGTGATACGACTAAACATGGATAACTTATCAAGGAAGGTGAAATGTATGAAAAAAATTGCCTACTATTATGATGAAAAGCATTTTGGAAATAGTGTATCGATATATGATAATGATGAATGGTATTTTATTGTCATAAATGATAGAGGCCATTATGGATATTCAGCATTAACTAAAGATAGAACTAAATACTATAATATTGATTCTCAAATTAATAAGATTAGTTTTGAGTTTGAAGATACTGATGTGATTATAGAAGATATTACACTAGATTTTGACAATGTTTTTCCTTTTGAATGTCCAGATTATATTTTGAGGTTGTTAGATACAGGTGTGTTGTATGAAGAGAGAGTACTCACAAAAAGCAATGTAAGAAGGTTTCTTGAAACAAAGTATGGTATATGGCTAATAGGTGGATTTTTTTGGGCGACTTTAATGTATGTTTTTGCGTATGGCTTTACTCTAAATACTAGATGGGAATTTATTCTACTGTATTTAGTAGGGGGCTTATTATGGGGATTCTTAACAGGATTTTTCTTTAATCTAGACTATCATCGCAAAAGTTACGATACTGAGAAATATACAAGTATTTTAACTAAACGACTTGAGAAAGGTAGAAAGTTTAATAGGAATCCTAAAGAATATAATATTCATATTAATGTTAGAACTCTAGAAAGTATAAAAGAATTTTGGGATATTATGGTAAAAAAAGTGATTGAACTTGAATCAAAAGGGATTATATTAGTAAGTAGAGATGGTTGGTACAAAGAGATAACTGAAGTACTTAATAATGTGATCAAAGACAAGACTATTACATATCAATGTTTTAACCAATACTTAGAGATTATTACTGAGTATGAGAAGTTAACTGAGATACAGATAAAGAAACTAGGAATTATTCAAATAAATACA
>JAOZRX010000045.1 GCA_029939945.1 Candidatus Izemoplasma sp.
ATTACATTTTGATACAGAGAAATGGCTAAGTATAGCTAATGATTCTGAATCTGATACTTCAGTTTCAGATGAAAGAGTACAAACAATGGAAAAACTCGACTATCCGAATGAGAATAGTTGCTATATTCCTTTGGGAATTACAGATACATTCACTGAAGTTGTTAAGTTTGCTCAAACAAAAACAAAAACAATGAAAAAGGATTTAAGAGATAAACAATCAAAAGGTATAATAATTGGTATTCTCCATAAAATCGCAGTTGAATTCGCTGATGAGCTAAACTATAATCTATTAGATTCTACTGAGGAACTAAGTGAAGAGAATGTTTTAAACGCTATTGAAGGAGTAGTTTCAATAACTGAATTAAGACATATAATTGAAAGTATTTATTTAAAACACATCTTAATTCAAACAAAAGGATATATTGATAATAAACTCAACTTCCTAGAAGAACTCAAAACCAATAATTACACTAAAAAAATGACTAAGATATTAGATAGTCAATATAAAGCTATTGATAAAGCGAAAGACTTACTTCAATTAGTTAAAATAAGAGGAAAATTTGAATTAGAAGTTATAAAGCTTTATGCTTGTTATAATGTTGATGAAGTAGTAAATGTTCAAAAAGAGATTTTAACAAGATCTCAAGTTAAAAAATTAGTAAATTACGCCAAAACAATTAAGAAAGATATCAATAACAAAAATAAGAATTCAAGATTTGCTGTTACAAAATGTCATAATGCGATGATTAAAACAAATTATAAATAGATTTTAGATAACTGACGGATCCTAATAGGTCCGTTTTTTAATGGATTAGATAAAGAAAAGACTATTTCTAGTCTATTTTTTGGGTTTCTTTATTCACATTTTCATTATATAGTTATATCTTCCATTTACTAACATAAGGAAAACGATTTTGAATAATATGGCGTAATACAATGTAACTAAATGTAAAGATTGTATGTAATAACAAATAGTATAACCCTAATCCAACTAAAGGGGACAAATCGATATTATCATAGAATTCAACTACAAACATAAACACAGCTATATGAGAGATCAATGCGATATAAATCCATCTTTTATAATACTCTCTAAAGAATGCAACAAAATCGAAAACAAGTGTTAAAGCGAGAATTTTTAATCCTAAATTTTCGGTAATAACGTCAATATCAAATCTACTATAAAAAAAGAGACCTAACATGATTATTGATTCAACTACTGCAACAACAATCAACACATTTCCATACCCATAGGTGTCATCCGCAATCCATGCTTTTGATAATAGATAAATCGGTGGCACACTAATAAAACCTATCACAATTGCCATAGGTGCTACTACAATTAAAGTTACGATGTATGGAATTTCTGTTAATTGATGAAGCAAGAAACTAGAAACTCCTAATAGTAATAAAAATGAAAAAATATGTCGATTCATAATGTTCTCCAACCTTACTAAATGGTATTGTAAAGAATTTACTCCGATATTGATTATATAATACTAATTATTAATGTTCAATGTTTTCAACATCTCACATAATTCATTATATCAAAAAAAGACTATTTCTAGTCTATTTTATTTTAATAGTTTCAGGAAGATAATTTATTTCCCTTATATGATCTTCTTTTATATACAATTAGTCTCATGAAAATATAAAAAACTGAAAATATATTAAAGTTTCTTGGTCTTATATATTGGTCCAATTCACTTTAGTTATTAGTTACATCAATATCAAATATTATTCTATAATTACGATAATACCAGATATAATGAAGAAAAATAATCAAAACAAGTACCCATACTAAATAAAAACCTGTTCCGAACTGAAGAGACTCCCCTAATCTTATCGTTTGAGTTAGTGTCATATATTCACCATATGAATCTGTATTGGCATTCAAGAAATCAAGTCCTAACTCAGCATATGCATAATAATCCATTTTGACAAATAACTTTGTTATTATATTTATTATCAAATTAAATATAGGGAATAATGGGATAATTCTTAAAGAATATTTAGAAAAATTCGAATCTAATAATTTTGGATTTATAGATGAAACAAGAATTAAATATATATATGTTACAACAGTAAGTATATAACTAAATATAATCAAAGCTGAAATACGTTTTTCAGTATCATATAGTGTCATTGTAAGTCCATCATCATTTTTATAATATGGTACATATACAATAAATCCATATATCACAAAACCAAATAATATTAATGCTAGAATGATAAATAAGTATTTCAATTTCATAAGATCAACTCCTTTTATTAAAATAAAAATAGTTCAATTATATGCTTTTACTTTAAGTATAATTCTAGGCGAGATAAGAACCCCAGGCCGACACTTTAGAGGATTTTACATTCTAGTAAGGTAGATTAAACATAAACCATACCATCAATATAGCAACAGCTAGCGCATCTAATAAGAAGGTCCACACTAAAGCTTTAATAATATAATCTATGAAACTCATATTCTCATCTTTGTTAAACATAAAAAGAGTAATAAATGTAATTATAGGTTCAAAGATAAAATAGAACCCTAACCATAAGTATACAATGAATTTTGAACCATATAATTCTTGATTGATATGAACATTGTACTGTAAAAATGATAAAACAATTATATATATAAACAGAATTACAATCTGAATTAAAATATGTTTTTTGTCTTCTCTTTTCCTAAAAATATATAATCGAGAAATAAAAATAGCTAATCCTAATGGTAATGTTAGAATTAAGCCTTTTAGAATCTGAACATCCATCACATCTCCTCCTTTATATAACATTATATCACAAAACTAGCAGACCAAATGAAATAAATAACGAGAAGATATATTTAATATTTAATATTTAATATGCATCTCTTTATTTTTTTACAAATTACTAGTTACAAGAAACGATCATCCGAACGAATCGTTTTACTTCTTTTAGCATTCTTTTCTAACCATCCACTTCTTGTATTAGTAAGGGAATCAAACTCATACACGTATGGCTTGATATCTAAAACTGGTGTTTTATCTAACATATCCACATTACCTATGTGTATTACATTATCTTCTATTTTAATAATTGATACAATAGAGAACCCGATAGCATTTGGACGGTTTGGTCCTCGAATTGCAAAAATCCCATGCTCTACGTCTTCTAAGAACGGTTTGCAAAGCAATTGTAGATCTTTGGATTTATGAAAGTGGTACAAGACGATGATATGACTAAACCCATCCAAATCCTTTAAGCCATCTATCAAAGAATGATCTAATTCAATATATCCTGTGATGTTATCTGCACCAACTGATTGAATTGGTGAACCTTCTATGGTTTTGATTGGAGAATGTACGTAACCAATGGGATTATAAATAATATTCATAGTTAACCTCCTCGTATAATTACTTTCCTAAGAATTCTTTCTTCAAAAGAGAATAAATACAAAAACCTACAGTTTTGTTTCTATACTTATAGGCTTCTCTCATTGTGCCTTCATCTCATTGTACTACTTTTAATGATAATAAAAAAGTTAAGAGAGATTACCCTTAACTTCAGTATACGAAAAGAATCTAGTAAATATCCATGAAGCTACCTTGTTTTAAGTAAAAAAATAACCAAACCTATAAAAGGTTTAGTTATTTGCTTTAAAATGTCATTCCGAGAGGGATTATAGCCCCAGGTTGACGCCTCAGAAGGATTATAGTGTGTCTGTAAACAATAAAAATATACCACAAAGAATTCCGATAAATCCTCCAAATCGAGTCATAGCAATTGCAAAGGATGAATATTCACGTTTACCTCTAATTCGAAACATGTCTTCAAATCTCAGAGCTGTTTCAGGATAAATGATACCCAAAACACTAAAAAATATGATTATAATTCCTAAAAAAATATTCATTTAATCTCACTCCCTTATCAATCATTATACCATATCATAACACAGTTGATTCCTAGATTTAAAAATAAATTTGGAAAGTAATAAAAAAGACCTATTTCGATTATAATACCTCTAAAGTAGACATAATATAATAAAACTTACAAATAGCATTTTCACTATCATCTTTAACATGCTGATAGATATCTTCCTTTTTGTCAAATCATCTACTTCTCTCTCCAATTATTCTTAAATAAGTAGTTTGCTCTAACGTACAGCATTTGAACAATAACGAAATCTACTTTTTTATTGTTTTTCACGTGTTCAACGGCTTTATCATTGGGGATTATAAAATAGAACCAACAAAATCTAGTTTGCTCTAACGTATAGCATTTCGTATAAATGGATTAACTGTTTTTTGTATGATATCTCGTGATTTCAATTTCAAACAGCTTATAAAAAAAGTCAGTAAATAACGACCTAAAACTATAACAGTTCAGAGTAAAAAAAATAACCAAACCAATAAATGGTTTAGTTATTAACTTTTAAATAGTATTCTGAGAGGGATTCCCCCAGGCCTACACCTTAGAAGGTAAATCGTCTAGGGACTGAATCTTATTCATTATATTTAATTTCATAAATATCAAGGAGTTTTTTATACATATCCTGTCCAGTTTCGCATGTACCTATTAAATATCCTCTTTCATTTTCCCACTCTTTCAAACCTCTATAATAGAACTGTTTGATACCTTCATCAATTGTAAAAGGTACAAGACCATGTCTTAAACATTCCTTAAATGCTATTATTCTACCTACACGACCATTACCATCTTGAAAAGGATGTATAATTTCAAAATTATAATGGAACTCCAAAATATCCTCAAAATCATATTTTTGATTGTTCTCATATTTACCAATAAGTTTGGCCATATCTTTTAAAATGTTTTCTGGTTTCGATGTTTCTAATCCTCCAACTGTATTAGGTCTTTGTTTATAATCACCAACATTGAACCATTCCAACTTTGATTCACTCGTTCCGGTTTTGAGTATTTTATGTATATCTTTAACAAGGACATCTGTTATGGGTTCAAAAGCCATTTTAATTGCATAATCAATACATCTAAAATGATTCTGTGTTTCTATAACATCATCAACATTAATTATTTTATCAGTATCTATTCCAATTGTATTTGTTTCAAAGATATATCTTGTTTGATCAGCTGTCAATCTACTACCTTCAATATGATTGGAATTATAGGTCATTAAGATCTGTGTCTCATGATAGATACTTCCTTTAATTCCGTATTTCATTTCCTCTTTAAGTTGAATCAATAAAGCTGAACCTTTTTTTTCAATCTCAATCATTATGATTTCATTTATTTTTACTCCTAAATACTTACAGAGTGATTCAATAGTTTGCAGAGATACATACTCACCTTTCTTAAATTTTGCTCTAGTTGCTGATGATATATTCAAATCCTCTGAAACCTGTGATAAAGATAATCTTTTCTTCTTAAGAATATCTATCAATCCATTATAGTTCACTGCCATAAAATTCACCTCCATATACTTCAGTATTATTCTATCATATATATTTAGATATATAAATATTATATTCATATATATTTACTTTTATGAATATAAATGCAAATAAATGCAATAAAATAAAAAAGCCATAAATGGATTTTTTACTTTCAAATTGCATTCCGGGAGGGATTATAGCTCCCGATCGACGGCTTAGAAGGTTTCTTGTTCAAATTGAAATAAATTGAGAAACAAAAAGACATCAATAATGAATGATGACTTCTTGTAAAATTCTCAATGTGAAATCAAGTAAGATTCATTTTATTCTTCATCAAGTAAATCTGATTTTCGTTTATTATATTCTAATTCGCTAATAATACCTTCATCATATAATTTTTTTAGTCCAATTATCTTTTGAACATTTTGAGGAAGTTCTTTTGAATGACTGCCGTTGTTTGAAGTATCAACAGAAACAGTATTCGATTTCTTTTTCATAATGCCTGAACCAATAAAGATAATACTAAAAATCGATGATATTATAGACCAAATTACAAGATCACTAAAAGTACCAAGTGAAGAAAATCCAATTAGAGCTGCAATTAGATAGAATGCACCTGCATAATATCCACCTTTAGATTCTCTTCTAGTTGAAGCACCAACTATTCCTCCAATCAACATAAAAATTGCTAGGAACACACCCGCAGCACCACTAGAATCACTTGTATCACCATTCATAGCGTTTAATAATCCAGCAGCACATGATTGGAGAAGAATAAAAATAAAAAATACCATACTAAAAATACCGATAACTAACTTTGTTGTTTTCATAATTTCTTACTTCCTTCCTTATAAATAATTTTATAATTATATTGTTCTATTTATGATTATATCATACTTTAAGTATTTTGTTATTCATAGTTTGAAGTGAAAAATTTCTAAGTTTAGTAAATTCTAAATATATATCTATAAAAAGAGTAAATATTATAAAATTTTTATGTAATAATTTTGATTATCTCTAATCAATAAAAAAAAACAGTAAATGACTTCTAAATTACTCTAAGGGTGTTAGAGACCTATATTGCGGTTCTGACACATGGATTGTCAATCCGTTTATGCTCATTATTTAATGATGAAAAACGATTATAAAACAACGGTCTAAAACTAAAACGGTCGTAGTAAAAAAAATAACCAGGCCAATAAATGGCTTAGTTATTTACTTTCAAATTGCATTCCGGGAGGGATTATAGCCCCCGATCGATGGCTTAGAAGGTTTCTTATTCATTTATTTGTGTGTCAAAATTACTTTTTCATTAAGAAACTCATTATATTTACATGCTTTATTCCATTTCTAGAAAAATCAACCTTATCATATGAGATAACTATTTTCTCATAATTATCAGCTATTGCTTCTAGCCCTCTGAATTCACGATGAATTATTTCGTCATTAGCTAACAAGTATGCTACTTGAATGTACATTTTCTTTCCTGGTTTAATTGCAATAAAATCAATCTCATAATCATCAATTTTTCCAACATTAACTTCATAACCATCAGCAATCAAATGGTTATACACAATCGTTTCTAAACATGCCCCATAATCAATTTTCTCTAAGTTCAAAGTATGGTTCCTAAGACCAAGATCTGCAACATAGTATTTTTCATTTCTTTTAAGGATTTTCTTCCCTTTGATATCATATCTAGAACATTTTCTAACTATTAAGCTATTCAAGATTGCATCTATGTATGAATAAATCGTATCTGGTGTTGTATTGATTCTCTCTGATTTCAAGTATTTAACAATAGATTGGGCATTAAAATCTAGGCTTGTAGATTGTAATACATAATTGATAAACCTTTTTATTGTTTCTATATTTTTAGCTGATAGATTCATGAGTATATCCTTGTAGACAATGGAATCTAATATATCAATTAAAAGGGCTTCTTTTTCTTGCGTATTTTTAAAGCTATATGTTTGAGGTAGACCACCAAAAAGAATATAATCCTTAAATACATTTTCATCCATCGGATCTAAATTCAAAAACGTAACATATTCTTGATACGTAAAAGGAAATATATCAAATTTGATATATCTACCCGATAATAAAGTTGCAAGTTCACCAGATAACAAATCTCCATTTGATCCTGTGATAAATATTGAGATATTATAATCTACTCTTAATGAATTTAATACTCTCTCAAATTCATCTACTAATTGTATTTCATCAAAAAATACGTAGTTTTTATTCTTATCATCTAATTTTTCATTTAAATATGCATAAAGAGTTTCTGCATTATACAATGACTTGTATTTTAATGATTCAAAATTAATGAAAAGAATTTGTTTTTCATTAACTCCTTTTTCTAATAATTTATCTTTAATTTGTGTTAATAACACAGATTTTCCAGATCTTCTCATTCCTGTTATAACTTTAATCAAATCAGATTCAATAAATGGTTCTATTTTCTTTAAGTATTTCTCTCTTAATAACATTTGTATCACCTCATTAACTAGTTTAACATACAATTATACATTATACAACGAAAACATTGCTAACTATTTTTCATACGAAATTACTGACTGTAAACAGTATTAAATCTTTTTCACTTATGAAGAAGTGTTTAAATATTAAATACCCGACCTACGCCATTTCTTATTAAAAAGCATAAATCAAATAAATATAGCTAACCTATAAAGGCTAGCTTGTGCTTTGAAATTGCATTTTGAAGGTATTCGAACCCCTGGACGAAGCCTTAGAAGGTTTCTTCCATAAGGTTTTACAATCAAACCATGTATTTTCCATCGTTTGCTGTAACAAGATGAGACGTTAAGTCACTATTATCAATTGAAAAATCATCTGATTAATGCAATTCTTATACAAAAAAACTCCCTATTTTAGGGAGCTTTCATCTTCTAACATCCATGCCAAAGACTGCAAAGCTAATTCCTTATCGATTCCTCTAATGAAGTCATCAAAGTATATATCGAGTTTAAACTCAATATATGCTGAATTGATATTTGTAGTAACAATTCCAACTTCCATCCAGTAAAATACAAAGATAAACTTTTTTGATAGTCTATCTATGTTGATAAGATTGCATTTAGCTTTATCAACTCTTAACGAAACTGATATGGTCTGGATATTCCTCCATTTTAATAATAACGCAGTATCCTCTTCTTCTATAAATCTAAATGAGAATACACCATTCCTATAAAAATAGCTTGGTAATATTGTCTCTTGTTTGCTTAAGTATTCAATAAGATCTTTTTCGTCTGTTATAGTCATATAACATCCATCTTCATCATAGAATACATCTGTTATCATTCCATTAACTAATGAAACTACAAAATCACCATGTAATTCGGGATGTGGATATATCTTATCTACTATGTTCCTTGGTACTTTAACTTCAATACTTTTCATAAGTATCTCCTTTTGGCTTTTGCCAATTATTTACAAGCCTTAAACTTGTATTACCCGTACCAAGGTAGATTAATTATAATCATTAGCTATTTTAAATTCAACATATTTTTTTGCTACTCATGTATTTGTGTCCTACAATTTTGATTCCATTCCTTAAATATATTTTTTCAATAACTTCATTTTCATTGAATGGTCTTGACAATTTTTCTTTTATTTTTCTATCCTCTTCCTTCAAAACTCTACAAACACTTATATGATCTAAAATAGCAGATACCTCATCAGTGGTAGGATTTTGCAATTCTAAAAGCTTCTTCACAATCATATTGATTGGAATAATGTGTTCACAGTGAAATACATTGTTAAAAATGAATGTTTTTCCCTTTTTTACATCGACATTACCAGTTGATTCTTTCTTGTTTCCTTTATATACAGGTAGGGTTATCGATTCGATTTTTTCGTTCTCAATAGATTCACGGGAAAAATAGTTTTCTATTTCTTTACTTGTCAATGAATCCCATAGCTGTTTAGCAGCTTCAGATAAAAGATACTTCTCCTTTGGTAGACTTAATTGCCTTACTGTTTGATTAAGTAAATAATATGCACTACCATAACTTAACTCGTACTTGATAGGGGAATCATTTTTTTCCTTATACTTGCTTAATAAATATATAATAATATTCATTGTTTCTGCATCATAATTTATTTTAATATCCTTCATCCTGCAATCACCTCTTCTAAATCGATTATATCACTTGATAGTATCTTAATACAATGAAAATCAATGAGCAAAAAAGGTTCGAAAAATTAGTTATTTGCTTCAAATACACAAAACCAGTTGGAAACATGGATTTTCAATCCAAAACTGCAACAAAAAGAGACAAAAATGTCCAATGTCATTCAGTTAAGAAAAAACAAAAGATCTTCTCACACATCTTGTGATGGG
>JAOZRX010000077.1 GCA_029939945.1 Candidatus Izemoplasma sp.
ATCTTTTTTAGTAACAAAAGTAAATGAGAGACCTTTAGCTCCAATTCTACCAGTTCTTCCTATACGGTGAACGTAATATTCAGCTTTTTCAGGAACATCAAAGTTAATAACAACTTCAACATTTTTAATATCAAGTCCACGTGCTGCAACATCAGTTGCTACTAAGATGTCTAATACACCTTTGTGGAATTTATTCAAAACGTCTAATCTTGTTGTTTGAGGTAAATCACCGTGGATTTTATCCACGTTATAACCTTTAGAGATTAATCTTTGAGTTACATCATCAACTTTTCTTTTTGTATTACAGAACACTAATGTAAGTTTTGAATTATGAATTGTAAGTAGTCTTCCAACTGCTTCAACTTTGTTAGATTCATTTACACTGTAATATGTTTGTGTAATATCTTTGTTTGACTGTTCATTTGTGATTACTGAGATATGAACAGGGTTTTTCATGTATCTTTTAGTAATATTCAGTATTGGTCTCGGCATTGTTGCTGAAAACATTACTGTTTGACGCTCTGTATTAGCTGCTTCTAATATGGTTTCAATATCTTCTTTGAAACCCATTTTGAGCATTTCATCTGCTTCATCTAGTACTAAGAATTTTATATCGTGAAGTTTTATCAACTTTCGTTTGATATGATCGATTGTTCTACCAGGAGTACCTACTATGATTTGTGGTTTTTTCTTTAAACTGTAAATTTGATTAGAGATCGCTTCTCCACCGTAAACGGCTACAGTTTTTAATTTAGGTACATATTTTCCTATTGTATCAATTTCACGCTTTACTTGTACTGCTAATTCTCGCGTCGGGCATAAAATAATTGCCTGAATACTTTTGTTTTCGAAATCAATTTTATCTAATATTGGAAGTGCGAATGCTGCTGTTTTCCCGGTTCCTGTTTGGGAATGTCCAATAACATCTTTTCCTTCTTTTATTAGTGGGATTGTTCTTTCTTGAATTTCTGTGAAACTCTTGAACCCCATTTCAATCAGTGATTTCTCTATTTGTTTATTTTCGTATAACATAATTCCTCCTATTACCACAAAACATCTAATCATACCACAATAAGAGTAAAAGTAAAGGAATATATTCTAATGTTTTTAATAATGTCTATTATTCTAAAAATATGCTTGATTGTTTTTTATAGTATTGATTTATGATATAATATTTTTAGAATATATACCTACTTAAGGAGATGTATAATATGAAAAATATTAGCGCAATCATCTTAGCTGGAGGCAAGTCCTCTAGAATGAAATTTAATAAAGAATATATTAAGATTAAAGATGAATTTTTAGTTCATAAACAAATCAAAGAACTTCAAAAAGTCTTTAATGAAGTTATTGTAGTTAGTAGTAATACAGAGCATTATGACGGACTTAATGTTCATGTAGTTAGTGACATCTTAAGTGGAAGTACTCCTTTAATAGGATTACATGCAGGACTTCTACATTCAACGAATGAATATAACTATGTCATAGCTTGTGACATGCCTTTTATAAATTTTAATTTTATAGACTACTTAGATTCTTTAATTGATGAAGCAGATGCATATGTATCTGAATACCATAATTATATTGAACCATTTAATGCTATTTATAACTCTAGTATAGTTAATATTATTGAAGAATTTATTAGTAATGGAAATTATGGATTCCAAAAAATGGTTAGATTACTAAATACTGAATATATACCTGAAAGTAAAGTATCTAAATTCCAAGAGAATTTTGATATGTTTAGAAATATAAATAATGAATCCGAATTATACAATGATTATAATGATGTTACTTCAAATTACCAAAACTTTGAAGTAATGAAAGTTATTGGTGAAGAATCATTTAAAGTAACTGATAAAGTTATTACTGAGTACCCTATAAATATATATGTGAATAGTCATCATTATTCAACTATGATGATTACACCTGAAAATATAGAGTTTTTAGTAATTGGTGCACTTCATAGTGAAATGATTATAAAAGATATAAATGAAATAAAAGAGTTTAGTATAGATTTAGAAGCGCATAGATGTGATGTTTTAATAAATCACGAAGTTAATTTTAAGAACTTTGAAAGATTAAATATCTTATCAAGTGCTTGTGGGAGTTCTAGTAAACCTCAAATAGATGAATCAAAATTGCCAAGAGTCAAAAAAACACATCAATTTAATTTAAAAACTATCTTTGAACAAGTATCTGTCTTTAACAAAGAATCAGTATTATTTAAGGAAACTGGTGGGGTTCATAGTGTTGAGTTAGTATATAGTGATAAGAAGTTATTATTTGAAGATATCGGTAGACATAATGCAGTTGATAAAATTGTTGGTTACTTACTTAAAAACCAAATAAAAAGAGATGATGTTTACATCATCACTAGTGGAAGAATATCATCTGATATATTACTTAAATCTGCATTAATTAATATTGGACTAGTTGTATCAAGAAGCGCTCCAACTAGCCTCGCAGTAAAACTAGCTGAAAAGCTAGGAATTACTATAATTGGATTTGCGAGAGGTAATAAATTAAATATTTATACCCATAATGATCGAATGATTAAATAAATAAAATTATCTACTAT
>JAOZRX010000078.1 GCA_029939945.1 Candidatus Izemoplasma sp.
TTTTGTCCAAAACATCGATTTCCATAATTTTTTCTTAACTCTCGGGTATTTTTCCTTTATCATCCTTGAAGTTGAACTTTTATATGCATTAATAAATTTTGATATTTCAGTATTTGGATGTGCTCTAAACAGTATATGCACATGATCAGAATCATGATTATACTTCTCTAATATAATATTATACTTCTTACCAATAGATTCAAATCGTTCTTCTGCATAACTACATATCTCATCATCAATTACATTTCGTCTGTATTTCACAACTAATATTAAGTGATAATACAGTTTGAACACTGAATGATTATTACTGTCTAACATACCTTAATCAAGCCCTTTCACAATATATTACCTATGTTAATATTATACCATATTACACTTGATATTTCAATGGAGTCATATTGAAAAAAATGAAGAAAAAATGAACCTAATCTATAGTTTGCTTGAAAATCCGGTTCAATCCATTCCCCACTTATATTGTTCTCAACATTATTGAAGAGGGAGTTTTCTTGAACATAATTGATAAATTGTATCACATTCAGAAACAGGTAGCTTCGATACCGAAATAAGTTTGTTAATCTCATCAAGAGAGAATCCTAACTCCTTATTCTTCTTAATGAACCCAATTTGTTGAATATATGACCTATCATATGATCTATATTTATTTAATCTCTTTGGCTGAGGTATAAGTTCGATTTTTTCATAATATCTTATTGTATCAATGCTTACATTAACGATTTTAGCTAACTCTCCAATTTTGTACATAAAATCACTCCTTTGCACTGTTATAACACTTATCTAAAAAACAAATTGTAATTAACTCATACATAGTATAGAATTAAATAAATTAACAAGGAGGAATTTATATGAGTTGTTGTGAGAGCAAAGCAGAAGAACAAAATACTGTATGTCCAAATTGTAAAAGTATAGGTGATAAAGTTAAGTTAAAAACTGTAGAAAGTATGATTTTAGATAAGTCGAAGCATTATGATCAAGATTTCTCAATTTGCCTTACATCGGATTGTTTCATTGCTTACTTTAGTAAATCAGTAATTATTAAAACTGATGAGATTAAGGAAGTTATATATTCTAAATCAATTAATCCAGATAGGATTTTGTGTTACTGTTCAAGAACACATTCAAAAGAAATACTGGATTATGTAGATTCTTCCGGAAATTATTCAGTAAAAGATATTGTTAAGAATACATCTGCGATGAATAATAGTAATTGCATAGTTAATAGCCCTACAGGAAAATGTTGCAGTAAACAAATCAATGAAACAGTTAAAAAGCACTTAGATTAATTTAGTCTAAGTGCTTTTATATTACACTTTGTCCAAATAAAGCATATTCCGTATTCTTTTAGATTATTTGTGATATGGCTCAGCTTATCGCACTTAGGTAAAAACAATAATAAGCCATGATCCACACAGATTATAGTTTATTATTGTTCAAAACTCGTATTATTTCTTTCATTTCATTTAGATTTTGGAAATACCAATCACTTTCTTCCCAAGAATTCTTTTTATGAGAATATACAATACATAAATAATTATATAGTTTCGCACATAATAAATCTAAATTGAATTCCTCTCTATTTATATCAATACCTCCTGCAACTATGTTGGAATAATATCTATCTAATAATATTTTATGTAATTTGGGTTCAATCCATTTTTCTTTTTTATTGAAGTCCCCAAATAATCTTCCTAAATCAAGAATGTATGGAGCATACATTGCGTATTCCCAATCAATAATTGATACAGAATCTTCACTAGCTAATATATTAAGAGTTATCATATCATTATGAATAATTGTGGTGAATGAATCTTCAAGTCTTTTGTTTGAATACACGACCCATTGTTTGTCAGATAATGTTAACTCAATATCAGAAAATAAGTCCAAATTAATTTCTATTGAATTCCAACTTTTAAAATTAGGATACCTTACTGCATTATTGATTAATCTAAACTTCAAATGTAAATCACTTAAACAATCCATGATTTGCTCCAAATGACGTTCTTCAATCTTAATTGCATCTATTTTGTCCATCAACAACCAATTTTTATCATCACATTCGAACCCACATTTTATTTCAGGAATAAAATTAATTCCACTTTTTTTGAGAAGTTTAATTACATTTCCCTCATAAGAATTTTTATTACTCTTTAGAACATATTCTACCTCATTACTTTTTATTATATAAACATCATACTTCCGATCATATTCTTTCGAATAAAACTGCTTGATATCTTGTATATTATTAATGTATTTTGTAAGTTCATAATTTCTTATAACTGATTCTTTTATACTACAACTTTTTAGTTCCATAATCTAAACCCTCTATTCCTTATGATGTTCTATATTTTATTAATTCAAGTAACTTCTCTTCTCTATTTATCATATTATCCACTATATAAAATATACTAAACTTTACAGGTGTCAAAGTATGTATGAGAGTCTTTTTTTATCTGAAATAGATGAATCCTGTAATTATGCTTTACACATTAAGACTCTTATCTAGAATATATTTTTTTCATCAACTGCTATATAAATAAT
>JAOZRX010000079.1 GCA_029939945.1 Candidatus Izemoplasma sp.
CTAGCCTAATACAGTTTGGGCATCCTGACCCTAAGATTTTAATTTCCATTTCTATCTCTCCTTTTTTTTATATAAATAAATATCCAAATATATTGAATAAATATCCTGTGATTATAATCCCTATTGTTATGATTCCAATAAATGTAAATAGCAATTTAGGTTTTACGACTTTCTTCAATAAAATCATTGAAGGTAAGCTAAGAGCTGTAACAGCCATCATAAATGCTAATACCGTCCCAATTCCAACACCTTTCAAAACTAAAGCTTCTGCGATTGGTAATGTTCCAAATATGTCTGCATACATTGGCACTCCAACAACTGTAGCTATAATTACTGAGAATGGGTTGTTATCACCTAAAACAGTTTCAATGAATGATTGTGGTATGAACCCATGTATAACCGCTCCGATGCCAACACCTATTAAAATATACATCCATACTTTGGTTATTATTTCTTTTACTTGTTCTACTGAATATGTATGACGTTCTTTTTTTGTCATTATATACTCATCTTGTTCCTCAAAGTCTGCATTTTTTGTTCTACTATTTAGAACAAATTCTTCAACGTGTTTTTCCATTTTGAATACACTAATTAATGTACCACCAATTACAGCAATTACTAACCCGACAACTACATAGGCTAAGGCGACTGGCCAACCAAATATACTGGCTAATAGTATCATTGATGCAAGATCCACTAGTGGTGAAGAAATTAAGAATGAAAATGTAACACCAATTGGTAATCCTGCTTTTGTAAATCCAACAAATATTGGTATTGATGAACAAGAGCAAAATGGTGTAACGGTTCCTAGAAGTGCTCCAATAATATTTGCAGGTACTCCTTTAATATTTCCCAATATCTTCCTAGTTCTCTCTGGTGAAAAATACGATTGAAGATATGAAGATATATATATAAGAACTGTTAATAATATAAAAATCTTTATAACATCAAAGAAAAAGAATGACACTCCTTTGAATAACAGACTATCTACATTTATTCTAATTACGTTTTCTAGAAATTTATTTATAATATTTTCAAGCCATGTCATTTTTAAAAACATATCGTTTATTTGTATAAAAAAATCTATTATAAACTGCATTGTTCTGCCTCTATATCTCTTATCTGTTCAATAAATACTTTTATTTCTGTAAGCTTATCCTTATTGATATAATACTTAATCCAATTTCCTTCTTTTTTTGAATAAGCTATCCCGGCTTCACTAATCATCTTCAAATGATAAGAAAGTGTAGGTTGAGAAATTGGTAGTTTATCTATAAGGGTACAACCACATGTTTCACCCTTTATCAGTAACTCAATAATCTTCAACCTATTTTCATCTGCTAATACTTTAAATAATCGTGCATATTTTTCAAACATTGTTCATCATCTCCTTATATTTATAACTATCTATTTTTTAAATCTATCTATATTCAATTCTATCTATATTCAAATCTATCTATATTCTACTCCTATTTAGAGTAATGTGCAAGAAAATTACAAAATTATATTAATAGCAATAATATATTTCAGAGTTTTTTATAGAAAAATCAAATTAAAAGAGGTTTAATTCTCATGGAATCGAACCTCATTAATATTTAATCTACTCTGCACAACAACTTATTTTACTAACATTCTTAACAAAAGATACAGCAACTAATTTAATTGCTTCTGCCATGGTTGGGTAAACATAAATTGTATCTAAAATATCTTCAACTTTTAGCCCAAATTTAATTGCCAATACAGCCTCTTGAATTATCTAAGTTGCTAAATGTCCAATAATATGAACACCTAATATCTTATAAGTAGATTTTTCTACAACCATTTTTATTAATCCTCTTGATTTGTATATAGCTAAAGCTTTAGGTACCTTATCCATGTTAAGAACTCTTGTATTAACTTCTATTCCCATCTTGATAGATACTAATATATTTTGATTGTCTTAATTTATTAAGAAGTTCTCTTTTTTGTTCAATCATTTTTCTAAAAATCAAAAGACTTAACACCTAATTCAACACCAGAATAACAGTTTGTCTTTACACTTTCCATAATTCTTGACGCTCCAATTAGACTCTTAGTTGGTACACACGCAACACTTAAACACGTTCCTCCAATTCTCCTTCTTCTATCACTAATACATTAAGGTTACTTTCTGACGCCTTAATTGCCGAAGCAAATCCAGCTGATCCCCCACCTATAATTACTACATCATAGTTTAACTTTTGTTGTGATATAATATCACTCCTTTTCTTATACTCACAGTATAAGCCCTTGTCTATACACTAGAGTCAAGAATAATGAATTAGTTTGCCAATAATTGGGCACTCATTAATGCCATATCCAGCATTGCATTGGCTTGATATCTCAATAACTGCATCCTTTAAAATTTTCAATTCATTAATTCTTAATTCAATTTCTTTTGCTTTATTAATCATAAAATTGTGAATACTCCCCCACTTAATTGAAAATTCAATTCGAAGAAGGGGCTTCATGGGTTATGCGAGCTAATGCTCGCAAGATTACCACGCTAT
>JAOZRX010000080.1 GCA_029939945.1 Candidatus Izemoplasma sp.
CAATCGCCGATGCCTTTGATGCTATGACTAGTGAAAGAACATATCGTGATATTATTACAAATGAAGAAGCTATACAAGAAATAATTGATAACGCTGGAACTCAGTTCGATCCAGAATTAGTAAAAGTATTTAAAGAGAATTTTAAGGATATTCTTAAAGAAATTTAATAAAAAAGAAAAACTCCAAATTTTGAATTTGGAGTTTTTTTAACCCTTAGCATAACTTAGCATATACATACTAAAACAAGTTGCATCTAACTATCATTTCACAATCCGTATCATAAGTAAGTGTAATTAATGATATATATAGTATAACCAAGCCCTTTTGGACTTTTTCTTTTGGTTAAATGTGACCTGTAATTGCCATACAAAAAACCTCCTTTACAGTTTGTGTATTGGAGGTTTATTATCCCTTTTTATTTATTGCTAAACAGTGTCTTCGGTATCAATTACTTCATCTGGAACTTGATCATAGTTAGGGATAAAGTCCTCGTTCCATTTTTTACCTTTGCGTGTTCTTTTTTGAGTTCTAGTTTGTGTAGTAGGAGTTTCAATTCCTAGTTCAGTGTATAAATCACTCATTTCGGTTTTAATTACTTCTAAAGTTTCAAGAATTTCTTCATCAGTCATATTTGTCCAATCATAAGTAGAATTGATAGCATCTATAGTAGAGATAATCTCAAATGCTTGCTCCTCAGTTAAACTACTTAAAAATTCTTCACTTGGATAACAAAACCCATTTTCTCTTAAATTGTCAACCTGATTTCCGTTAAACATATTCTTTACTTGATATACTACTTTGTTTGCTGTTTCATTGACAGCATGGTTAATTCCTTCATTTTGTATTGCTGCTGCAGAACCACCAGCAAAAATCATTGTTGCTATTAATAATCCGTTCATTTTGTATTTCCTCCTTTTTGTGTTTCATATAGTTAACAAGTGAAGTCGTGTTTTTGTTGGGATTTTTTTTATTTGTAGTATTTTATTTATATCTAAAAAGTATGATATTGCAGAAGGAATAAAAAAGTAGAAGCTTTTTTTGTTTAGCTTCTACTTTATTTCAATGTCTAAGGTTTTTTAGTTTATGAGTATTATTTTGACTAATTTGGAAGATTATTTGGAACCAATTTATCTTTATGATTGAGTGCTCTGGGTACATCAAACCAAACTTATAATGTGAGATTAGTTATTTCAGAACCTTTTCCTAACCAAGAAAAGAAACCGGAATAATCTTTTTATGTTCCTTTATATAAATATATTCTTGATTAAACAATCCATAAATCGAGTATCCTGTGCCATCAAAAGATCCTATAAATGGTCGATGTTCCCCTTCACCTAAGTCTCCTATTTGTGTCCATGGAATATTCATAGCCCCATATTAATCAAATTTGTAGCTATATCATTCAAAATTCATAATGAGATATTTCTAATTTTGTTTGTTAATTTTATTATTTAGTAGATGAACAACATTCGCAGAAAGCAATAATATAGTTACTAAGAAGATGTAGTATATTATGTAGCTTATTGTCATGTTATTAGGGAAAAAATCTTTTACAAAATACGCATTTAATACTTCATAGATGAATATACGTCCAGTAAATGCATTAAATGGACGTAATATTAATGCCCATATCGCAGATAAGATGATTCCTAACCAAATAATAATTCTTTCAGATTTATAGATCCTTGTTGTTGATAATGTAATATAAGCATAAGTTAATAATGCTCCATGATTATACATAGATGTATATACACTATATGGAGGAAAATCTGCATATAGGAAATTACCAATTGTTAACATTGCTACAAAATATACAAATCCAGTAAGGATTGAAGCATAAACTCCCCATGCTTTTAAATATTTGATATTAAATAATACAATTATTGGAACTACAAAATATGAACTAGTAGATAACTCTACTGGAAGTTTCCAAGGAAAGACAAATAAGATTCCGATATTGTATAGAAGTACTAACAATAACTGTGCTTTAAGAAATCTGTCTCTAGTTGCTTCATCTTTTTTTGATATAAATTTAACATAAAAAAATAAGAAGGTTAACCAAATTAAGGAGATTAAGTTTAAGTGTCCCATAATCTATATATTAATGTGATATTCTTCAGATTTTAAACTAATATACTTCTTTTTTAATATGCCCATATAACATTCTCCTCAATTATCTATGATTCTATTTTACCATAACCTTAATCAAATAAAAGAAGAACTTTTGATTATGTCTAGTGTGCTTTTAGATTGATAAATAATGGTATTGGATTACTTGTATTGTTTACTTTTATGTATCAGTTGAGTTTTATGATTTAATTGGGGTTTTAGTAGGTGATATGTATGTAGCGATTATGAGTTTGTAGCTTATAAATTTGAAATGAGGAAACCAAATTTAAGTTTGGATTAAGGTGTAAAAAGAAAAAGAAATGCATAATAGTCTTGCATTATTACTAAAAAAGTGTATTATTATATAGATGGAATATATTTGTGAAATAAAAATTAAGATA
>JAOZRX010000081.1 GCA_029939945.1 Candidatus Izemoplasma sp.
AAATGCTGATGGTATGTTAGCAGCATCTAATACTGTATTAGGTAATAATATGTTTGCTTATACTGAAAATAATCCAGTAATGAATATTGATCCTAGTGGATATGGAAAATGTTTTGCTAGTGCTAGCACTTATCTAAATAGTATTGGTTGTGTTGGTGGTGGAGGTGGTGGTTCTGCTTGGGGACCAATGACAGGATTGAAAGAAGCTAATGATAAAAAAGCACTTCTAAATACTTATTTTGATTCTATTTTAGAAGCCGCTATTGCTTTTGGTAATCTATATAATCCAATATCTAGAAAGAATAACATAGAAATAGGTGCACTGATTAGAAAACTAGATAGGAACGGAATAACAGTTTACATAATATCTAACATAGTAAAAGGAACCTCTAATTCAATAATATTACTTGCTGTAGTACAAAATATAATACCCAGTTCTATTGTTGCTACTATTCACACACACAGCAGAGAAAAAGTATACACAAGTGGTTACATTGATTATTACGATAGATTAAGCAACGAAGATAAAAAATACCTATATGGAGGTGATTATACATATATTGTTGCACCTAACGGCAAACTAATTATGTATGATCAAAATACTGGAATTGAGACGACTGTTTATACTGGAATAGCTACAGAATAAGGAGGGAAAATGAAAAAACGTTATTATATATTTTTATTATTACTATTTGTGTTTATTTTATTTAGAGTATTAACTTTTGAATTAGAAATTGTACAAAAAGATTCTTACAACAAAATAAGTTATCAACCATTTACAGAAATTGTAGATGAACCTGGTGATTTAGTGATTTTGGATAAAATCATTAATTCACAAGAAGATGCAGAAAACGTATTTAGTGACCTTATTCAATCTGAGAAGTTACTTTTCGTATTGTTATATAATGATGATATTGAGGTTGCCTTTGATATTGACTCTAACGCATACATTCTTTTTTATAATGGCAATCTTTTTACTCGAGGAGTATTTGCAACGATATTTAAAGGAACAAATGAAATGTATTTACTTGACACCAAATTCTAAAATAATTTAGACTGCTTATTTAAAAAATACAATAATATGTTTGCATATACACAAAACAATCCAGTAATGTATGTTGATCCCACTGGAGAAATTGGACTTCTAGTTATCCTTGGGATTGCTGCCGGGTTACTAGCAATCCTTCCAACAATTGCAAATATATGGGCAATAAATGAAAAGAACAATTTTGCAAGTGTTATTTTGCCTGAAAATCCTGATATGAACAATACTGTTATTGCATAAATGGTTGTTGATAAAATAGCAAAAGAATATGTCGAGGAACATTATGCCAATTTTGTTATGGGATTGAAAACGATTGATATTAGTATATCTTTTTATACAAACAGCACAATAAAACAAAAACTTGTATATGATTTTAATGGCCTTATTACAGGAGATATAGATAAAATAATTAAAAGCTCTGGAAAAGACCCTGATAGTGTTCGAAATCATTATAACAAATTAATGCTTGAGAAAACTGGTCACAGTACTATTAATATAGAACTATATGAATATTACTGTAATAGGGTAGAATATTGGAGGGCTATTTATGAAAACGACTAAATATTTTAAATTATCCAATAGAATCATCTTGATTTTCTACAGTATATCCTATTTGTATTCTGTTTATTTTACTGATGGTATATATGATTACCCACGAATATTCATTATTTCGTCAATTGTAATATATTTCATAATCCTCTTTGTAGAAAGTAAAAAATATTCTTGGATATTGCTTTGCTTATACATATTACCTTTAGGACTTCCATTCCTTATTAAAATTATTACATATTACAATTTCTTAGAGTCCCCAATAATGGCAGGTCCAACTGTAGATTTTGCATTTCTCATTGTTATCTCTTCATCTTTAATAGAATTTTTTTCAAATAAGTATCTTAATTTTATTTCTAAATTCCTATTTATTTACCTTATACTATTTTTATATAGGGCATTATTTTACTTTGCATCTGTTTATAATTCATCAGTAATTTTAAATGAAATTATTCCGATTTTAGTAGTATTGTGTTTAGTATGGATTTTCACCATCCTAAAATACCTTTTTGAAAAGACATCAATAGATTTTAGGTTTTACTCAAAATTCAAAATCAAAAAACAGATATATATATCAATTGCCACTTCATTCATATCAATATTGATGATAGTTAATTTTTATGGTCTGTATGAGTTTAACGAAAAATCAATATTTGTTTTGATACAATTTATAGTAGTTGATTTTGTGTATATATTAACTGTTGTTAGCTGGATTTTCATTATACTAAAGGTATATTTCAACAATGTAAAAATAGATGCTTAAGTTTTGAAATTTTGAAAAAATGGACTTGACATCTATCCGTCGATATGGTGGAAATGCAGAAGTAGAATACATATTAAAAAACAGCTAATTGATAAATATCAATTAGCTGTTTTTATTAAGTGCTACTATACTTTATTCAATTGTGCCG
>JAOZRX010000046.1 GCA_029939945.1 Candidatus Izemoplasma sp.
GCTGGTTCTATCATTTATCGTCAAAGAGGAACAAAAGTACATCCAGGAAACAATGTAGGTATCGGCGGAGACGATACGTTATATAGTAAACTAGATGGAATTGTTAAATACGAAACTATTGGTAGAGATAGAAAACAAGCTTCAGTATACCCTGTATAATGAATTGGCAAATCACAAATGTGGTTTGCCATTTTTTTTGAAAAACGATATAATGTATTATAGGTAAATACAAGAGGTGCAATTATGTTAGTAAAAGGTAAATATGTGGATTTAGAAGAGTTAGATAAACTTGCCTTATTAGTTATCGAAGATATGGCTAAATCAAATATTCCCCAATGGAGTAAGGGCTACCCTGCCAGTACTCATTTTAAGAAGGATATTGATGATTCTGCTTTGTTCGTATATAAAGAAGATGGAGTAATCCTTGGAAGTATTACAATATTACCTGAAAACGATCCACCTTATAAAACAATTAACTCGTGGCTCAAAGAAAAAAGTGTTGTGATTCATAGAATGTTAGTTCATCCTATAGCTAGAAAAAAGGGAATTGCTAGTAAACTACTTAATAAAGTTATTGAAATAGGGAAATTAGGAAACTATGAATCAATTAAGATAGATACCCATATCGAAAACTATAAAATGCGTAAATTCTTAAAGAAAAACGGGTTTATAGAACTAGAATACTTAGAAATAATTGACCGATTAGCTTATGAAAAGGTATTGGAGGAATAAAGATGAAGAAACTATTTGTTGTTTGGAAATCTAGTAATGATATTGATATTCATAATTTCGTAGTTCCATATGTTTATAACTCTAAAATACATAACTGGTTTAGTGAAGTAGAATTACTTATTTGGGGAGCTTCACAGGAGAAGGTATTAAATGATACAATTATTCAACAAAGAGTTAACAATTTAGTTAAAAATGAAATAAAAGTATATGCCTGTAAAATGTGTGCTGATAAAATTGGTGCGACAGAGGTACTTGAATCTATTGGTGTAGAAGTAGTATATAGTGGAGTATTACTAAGTGATAAATTGAAAGACTCAGATACTGAAGTAATCACAATCTAATGAAAAAGATTATGGTACTAGGACCAAGTGGAACTGGAAAAACTACTATTGGTAAAATACTTGGTGAAAAACTAGATTTAAAAATACTACACTTAGATTCAGTTTATTGGAAAAAGGATTGGAATAATATTAATAAAGAAGACTTCAATATATACATGAAAAACTTTTTTAGAAACTATGATAGTTGGGTAATTGATGGTAATTATACAAATAATTATCATTTCAAATATCGTTTAGATTTAGCTGATACAATTATCTTTTTAGATTTTGGAACACAGCTCGCTTTAAAGGGTATTCATGAAAGAGCTCATGAGTTTAAACATCGTTCTCGCTCAGATATGGCAGAAGGATGTAATGAAGGAATTGATCAAGTTTTCTTACAGTATGTAGCTTTTTACTATAAGAAAAGAGCGAAATATATAAAAGCGATAATAAGTAAATATAAAAATAAGAAAAAGGTTTTAATTTTTAAAACTAGAGAAGAGATTCACGAGTGGATTAGTGCCTTATAGGAGGTTACATAAATGTTTGTAGATTTAGTAAAAATAAAAGTAAGATCAGGAAAAGGTGGAGACGGAATCGTCGCTTTTCGCCGTGAAAAATATGTTCCGATGGGTGGCCCTGCAGGGGGCGACGGTGGAAAAGGTGGAAGCATTATTTTCCAAGGTAACGAAGGTCTTTCTACTTTAATTGATTTAAGATATAATAAAGAAATTAATGCTCCTGAGGGAGAAAATGGTAAACCTAAGAAAATGGATGGTGCTGGTGGAGAAGATAGAATTATCCAAGTTCCTGTTGGTACTACTATTTATGATGAAGAAACAAATAAAGTCTATGGAGATATAACAAACCATAAACAACGTGTTATTGTTTGTAAAGGTGGACGTGGTGGACGCGGAAATGTTAAATTTGCTAGTTCACGAAATACTGCACCTGAAATAGCTGAAAAAGGTGAACCAGGAGTTAAGAAATTTATTAGAGTTGAATTAAAAGTACTCGCAGATGTAGGGTTAGTTGGATTACCTAGTGTTGGTAAATCAACTATCATTAGTATTGTTTCTAACTCAAGACCTAAAATTGCAAGTTACCACTTTACAACATTAGTTCCTAACTTAGGAGTTGTTAAAGTTGAAGAAGGTCGTAGCTTCGTAATGGCAGATTTACCTGGATTAATTGAAGGAGCAAGCCTAGGACAAGGATTAGGTCTTCAGTTCTTAAGACATATTGAAAGAACAAGAGTTATCTTACATGTTATTGATATGTCAGGAAGTGAAGGAAGAGATCCTTTTGAAGACTATACTATAATTAATAAAGAATTAAAAACATATAAATATAATTTACTCGCTAGACCACAAATTATCATCGCTAACAAGATGGATTTACCAGGGGCAGATGATAACCTTGAATTATTCAAAATGCAGTTAAAAGAAGATTATGATATTATCCCAATAAGTGCGGCAACTAAAGATAACATTCAAGAATTACTTTATAAAACAGCTGACTTATTAGACAACACAAAAAGCTTTGAATTATATGAAGATGATGACTATGAAGAAATAGTTGAATATACATTCACACCTGATGAAATCTTATTTGAGATTAACTTAGGTGATGACGGAGTATATGATGTTACTGGATCGCGTCTAAGAAAAATCTTTGAGATGACAGATTTCTCAAGAGATCAATCAATTAAAAGATTCTCACGTATTTTAAGAAGTCTTGGAATTGATAGAGAGTTAAGAGAAAAAGGCGTTAAAAACGGAGATACTGTAAGAATATTAGATTTTGAATTTGAATTTGTAGACTAGGAAACTAGTCTACTTTTTTTATAAGTTCGTGTTACGAACTTATTTATCAACTGAATAAGAATAAATCTATGATATAATAAATATGGAGCGTGATAATATGTATAGTTACTTAAATGGAAAAATAACTGAAATCAAAGCAAATAAGATTACAGTTGATGTGAATAATGTTGGATTTGAAGTTATTACACCAAATCCTTTTGACTTTAAAAAAGATGAACAATCAATGGTGTATATTCATCACTATGTTCGAGAAGACGCAATTCATTTATATGGATTTATTTCTGTTGAAGCTAAAAGATTATTTATTAAGCTTTTAAGTGTAAAAGGAATTGGACCTAAAAGTGCAATTGCTATTTTAGCATTTGGAAATGTTAATGATGTAGTTTCGGCAATTGATGCATCAGATGCAAAATTCTTGAGTAAGTTCCCAGGAATTGGACCTAAGGCTAGTCAACAGATTATTTTAGATTTAAAAGGTAAAATTGATTTTACTGAAGAGGCTAGATCTTTATCTACTAATATTAGAGAAGTTGAAGAAGCACTAAGCTCTTTAGGATATAAATCAAAAGATATTAAAAGAGCTGTTAAAGGATTAGATGGATCTAAAGAAACAAATATATTACTAAAAGAAGCTTTAGGACAAATTGTAAAATAAGGAGGCATTTAGATGAGTGCATTTTTTGGAGATACAATTGGTATTGAATTTGTTCCATGGGGGATTTATCATTTTATTCCATTAGTATTAGTAGTACTAGGAGTATTAGTGATATATTTATTAAAGGATAAGATAAAAGCATCAGGCCATGATAAAGCAATAAGATATACTTTAGGAACTATAGGGATAATCTCTGAAGTATCTTTACAGATTTGGGTTATAGCTAATGGTAACTGGACGGCACGTGCTAATTTACCAATAGGTGTTTGTTCGTTTAGTTTATATCTAGGAGTCTTTGTAATATTTACTAAAAACTGGAAAGTCTTTGAAATAGGATATTTTTGGGCTATTGGAGGAGTACTAAGCGTTGTATTTCCTGATATCTTGTATGGACCTGATAGATTTAGATACTATGTTTATTTAGTATTACATATGGTATTCTTCTTTATGTATATGTATATGATGTTTGTTCATGACTTTGTGCCTACATTTAAATCATTTAGAAAGAGTTTCTTATTATTGCTTGGAGTAGTATTAGTCTTTATTGTTCCTGTTAACTTAATATTTGAATCTAACTTTATGTATTTACTAGAACCTGGGGATACACCGTTCTCATTATTTGAATCATTTAGTTATCCACTATACTTAACGTTTTGTATTTTACTATCAATGGCAGGTATGGCAATATGGTATATGCCAGTAGCAATTTATAATAAAGTTAAGGCAAAAAAAATAAGTGAATAAAGAGTTTAATGATATATTAGCGTATATTGGTAATATACTAAATAATAATAAAATAACTTGGGTTGTTGGAGGGTCTGTTTTATTAAATCATTATGAAATAACAGATATAGTAAATGATATAGATATAATAGTTGCTATGTCAGACTATGAAAAAGTAAAAGAGATACTAACAAGTTTAGAGAAAATAAAAGAATTACCAAAAAAAGGGATATATAAAACAGAAGGGTATCTTAAACTAAAGGTAAATAATGTTGATATAGATATTATGGCTAATTTTAAAATAGAACATAGTAATGGAGTATACGAGTATATTTTGAATAAGGATTCTATATCACAAGTAACTCAAATTAATAATATTTCGGTTCCTCTTGGTAAAATTGAGGATTGGTACGAAATATACAAGTTAATTCCAGGTAGAGATGAAAAAGTAAAAATGTTAGAAGAATATCTTGCAAAATAAAAGTAGTAATCCTAGTCAGGATTGCTACTTTTTTATTAGATTATGTATTTAGTAATTTATTAGTATGAAGGAAGTAGTACTCTGAATCGAGAAAATTATTAGAGGTAATAGTATATACATTGCAGCAAGAACTAAAATCCCAATTATAATCTGGATAATTCCAATTTTCTTTTTTCTTACCGGATTATTTTTTTGATCCTCAAATTTATTCTTATTGTCTTCCATATTCTTAACACATCCTTAGTTGTTGCTAATAATTTTATTATTTAAATAGCTTATATGCAATAAAGACAAGTATTCCAATAATTAATGCACAATATCCAGTCACTATTAAAGCTGATTCACGATATTGTGGGAATACTATATAAAGCACTACAAGCATTATAATACTAAATGTAATCTGTATTATTTGAGCAATTCCAAATTTTTCTTTTCTCATTAGGTTGTATCTTTCTTTATCTAATTGGTTTCTTTCTTCTCTCATGTATTTAATTCCTCCATAATAATAAGTAAACTAAATATTCTCTTATAATTAACAATATTTAATAATTAATTATATCATAATAAAAGAAGTCAGTAAATGACTTCTAAATTGTACATCTATCAATCCTTTTTCTTTTGTGATCCGTTAAACATATCCGTGAAGTCATTTTGCAATGTATACTTTTCATCTTTCTTATTAAATTCTTTGTCTCTAATAGGTAACAAAACTCCTAATATAACATTAATTAAAACGAATGACGCATAAATCAATCCTGAAATTAATGTAACAACTATCAATGCTGCGTAAAGTATCGGAATACTTGAAAAAGCAACTAATATAATTATGATAATTGCAAGAATAGTGTAAATAAGTGCTCCAATTATTTGATAAACATTATATAGCATATTATCATCTCCGTGAATAATTATAGCATATTAAGAGGTGTTAGTAAACGACTATATTAAAACACTTATGGAGTTTGAGGTATAAAATAATTGAACTAATTTGATATAGTTAAACCTAATAATAAATCAATTATTTTTTCTTTTTGGATATTTATATCATACACATCAATATAAGTTAGGTTATGGTGGACACATTCAGTATATACTCTTTTACTCTCTTTAATCATATACTCAACTATCTTCTCTACAGGCTGTCCTTGATGATCGAATAACCAAGGATTATTCATTATATTTTTATACTTAAGTATCTCCTTTAATTTATTATCCAAGGAAATATCTTTATAACCTAGATACAAAATTTTAATCTTATCTTTGAAATCTTCAATTAATCTTCTACTAAAATCAGGATTGAAGTGGACCCCTTCAATTAAGTAGGTTTCATTATTTTCAATCATTGTTTTTATCATTCCATAAATAAATGGTTCAAGTTTCTTAGCAACTGTTGTATCACTTGCATTTATATCAAGATTTATATTATTACTTCCATGATGTAACATCATCATAATATAATCTGTGGAGAATATTGAGATATTATATTTCTTCTTTATTTCTTTAGCTAGTAGTGTTTTTCCTGACTTTGCGATACCTGTTAGAATGTAAATCATATTTTCACCTTCTTTTGAAATGACTATATTGCTCCTTATAATGAATCTGCACTGTTTATATAATTTGATATTGCTTTGCTGATTATCTTCGCTCCATTACTATTGATATGCACTCCATCAAGTGTAAGGTGTAATCCTCTATCTTTACTCTTTTGATCAATTAGTTGTAGAGTAGTTAATCTTTTCACATCTTTTAATAGTTCAGATATCTTTATTGGTAAGTAATTAGAGATTTGTTTATCCTTTAAATAATCTTTAAACTCACTATCCAAAGCTAAATAAGTAAGATTATTTTCCATAGTAATGTTATATATTATTGTAGTTAATACTAGTAATTCTGTATTACATTTATTATTTATGTCTTCTCCAATTAGTAAAGGAGGTATAATAATTATCTTCTTATTCTCGTTCATAATAAAAGCTATTAGATCATTATATTGATTTTTAAATGTAGAAATGTTCTTTGCCCATCTTTTTTTCATTAATGTTTTAAGAATCTTGTAGATGATTGTGAGTTTACCAAACACATCATTTACACCGATAAATAATACAATTTGATCAAAAGATGATAGATCATTCATCTTTTTCACTCTTGATAATAAACTAGATACAGTATCTCCACCGACACCTCTATTTACTAAATCAATACTACTAAAATTATCTTGTATCATAGGTATAAAGGATACACCAGGGACACCTTCAGTAATACTATCACCTAAAAACAATATTTTCATAAAATCACCTAATTCCTTTATTCTGTTTTAAAATCTATAAATCTAACTTACTTAATGCATAATACTAAATACAAGAAGATATAAGCCTAGAAATATCCATGTAAACCAAGTAATTATCATAAAGACATCTCTTATGCCAAAGGTAAAGAACGTGAACACGAATAATAATCCAGATATAATAATTACAATCAGATAAAATAAAACAGATTTAAATGACATTTGAGCATTATTTGATAATGTGTTTTCTTCTTTACTGTTTCTTCTAATCTTTTTATAAAAAATATATCCAAATATAATATAATTTATCCAAATCACAGTTTGATTCCAAAGCGTCATTACTTCAAACAAAATAAAGAATGTCATAAATAAATAGATCCCTGCTAAATAGATAAAACAATATCGTATTTCTTTGTCATTTGGAAGAATCTCTGAGAAGCTATATTTATTATGAATACCTTTTCTTCTAAGGAAATAGATAATTATTGCAATGGGGACTCCCATTGCAAGGAGCGACAGAAATAAACTCTCTAGAGATACTCCATTAAATGCTGAAAAGATACCAATAAATATAAAAGTAATTAGCAATCCTTTTTTACTGCTTATTACTTTTTTAAAAAGTTTAGGTAATCCTTGATATAAGTAATCAGTATTTGTCATGACTTTCTCAAATACTAATGCTGGGATAATAAATGAAAATACAGGATGCCAAAAGAATACTAATACAATAAAATCAATAATCGACAAATGTATAAACATAAAAGAATCTTCAGATAGTCCAATCCATAATACTTTTGTTATGTATGCTTCATATAAACCAAATAATACACCAGCGAAATACAATGTGCTGAAATAGATTCTCTTATTCTTATTAGATTTATCTATTATATATAATAGGATAATCGTATGTAATCCATATAATGGTATTACAACAAAATAGCCCCATAAATCAAATAAAGGGAATTTCATACTTCCTGAGATGACTTCTGCAAAAAAGACACTAATTAAACTTAACAGTAGTAATAATAAGAATTTTAATCCTTTAGACATATGAACACCTCTTTTAGATAATTATACCATATAAAAAAAGAAGTCATTAAATGACTTCTAAAATAGACAAACGTGTTGGAGACTTAAACGTAATATGGAATCATCCTTACTCTATTAATCACTATAGTATGCATGTATCAAGTTATCTAAATCTGGATCAGACCAATCATCTTCATCAACCGTTTCTACAACAGAGAATAAGGTGCTTCCTGCGACAACCCCAATAAAAGTACCCTCATAAATTGACTCATCAATAACTAGATAAATAGTTTCGTCTCCATTTAGTGCAACATCATCAATTTTTAAAGATATTGTTATTCCAGCACCACTTGTAGAAAAACTAGTTGAAACTTCAGCTTTGGTATAGCTGCTAAGGTCTACACCATCAATAATAGTTTTCTCTTCACAAGCTGTTAAGAATACTATCGAAAAGAATAACAGAAATAATAATTTTTTCATACTTATATCCTCCTATTTTAAATTATAATAATTTCTTTTTTAATATAAAGTTTTAAATCATAAAATGTTTTAAATTTATCAAATTGTATTCATTCTGAAATTATAGTGTTTTCAATCTCTTTATTAAAACTATTGAGAACCTTGTTTATCTCTTCCATAAAATCACCATAGTATCATTATAACCTATATTATCTTATTTAAAACATGAATATATATCAAAAATAAAAGGATGAAGATTAGATTCCATCCATTTTTATATTGAATTACTAATATTAAATTCCTCCTGATACTTCATTTTGTTAATAAAATATTGGGAATATCTCAAGATACCATAACTAACTACAAATACATTGTGTGAAATCATATAGAAAAAGCTTATACCTAAAACAACATATCCAACTTGTTCCCATAAAATAAATATTACAAACATTACTATATGAATACCGATAGTTACCATAACCCATTGCTTTTTAATGTCCATAATTAAACATATAATATTAATGACTAATGAACTTCCTACAACAATATAACCTAATCTAGGTGCTAAAACATCAATATAGTACATATAGTAGATTATGAAAGCAATGAAACCAGCTACTAATAAAATATGTGTTATATTAACAGCTAAAATAATATTATTCTTTGAATAGTTTTCGTTATGTACCTTATCATTGTATAATAAATAAATTGGTATAATAGAAGAGATAGTAATAAAAAAAATGGAAAGTACTCCTCCTGATAATAGCATATAGATATTTCCAAAGATTAGATATCCAAATACACTATAAAACAGAATAAGTATCATAAATCCTATTATGTTTCTTTTCATTCTAACACAACCTTCCTTTGTGTATTTTATCATAAAATTAAAAGTCATAATCACTTCTAATATGAATTATTCGGTGTTGGAGACC
>JAOZRX010000082.1 GCA_029939945.1 Candidatus Izemoplasma sp.
ATTTGATATGAAACTTAGAGATTTAATTGATTTTTAAATAAAAAGCGCTATAAATTAGCGCTTTTTCTCTGCAACATATCCTTATGATAATTGTCGTTTTTTATATAAGTTATATAATGCTTGAAGTAGATAGTACAATAAGAATAATAACATTCCAACTATGCTCAAAATTAACATGTATTGATTTAATTCTGAAGAATTAATTTCTGTAACTACAAATGCCACAGCGTACCCTCCAATAATATATCTTGGTACTCTACCAAGAAATCCTGCAATAACAAACTTCTTAAAATCCATTTTTGTAATTCCAGCTAAGAAGACAACTATTGTATAAGGGATTGGAGTAAACGCTCCTATCGCTACAGCTAATACACCCCATTTGTCAAATAGTTTTTTGGCTTTTTCTAAGAGTTCCTCACTTGAGAAAAATCTTAAAATTGGATATCCGATTTTCATTCCAATATAATAACCAAACATTGAAGCTATTACGTTAAAAACTACTACATTGAGTAGATACCAATACCAGTTTTCAACATTTAACTGAATTAAAGGATAGTATATTACTTCAATAGGGGGTAGAACTACTAATACTTCAATAAATGTATAAATAGCTAATCCTACATGATCTAAATTTTCAAGTATTTCAATTATTTTATTTAGAAAACTGAAAAATCCAGTAATTTCTTCTGCTAATATGTATATCATATTATCACTTTCCTTCAATAAAAGTTTTTATTGCTTCAAATATCTCTTTATTAATTTCATTATCATCATCAACATAAAACTTTATTTTATCCCCAATTACATTGATTCCCTTGATTCCGCTTTTATGAAACTCCTCAATATTAAATAGATTTAAGTCTTTAAAATGTATAATAATTTTATTTCTAATATATTCAACATTCACAACATTATTTCTATCAATTAATGAGACTATACCCTGAATATCTATACTTTCACTATTTGCTTTTTTCTTATTATTAATTAGTGAATACGATACTGCAATAACTATAATCACTAATATCCCAAGAGCGATATAAATTAAATAATCATCCATTTTTCTCACCTCTTAATACATTTTATCATATAACCTTTTATTTTGGAATATTATTAGTATATAATATTGATAGGATACTCGAGGTGAAAAAAATGGAATTAATTGAAATAATTAAAACTATTGTTATTGGTATAGTTGAAGGCATCACAGAATGGTTACCAATAAGTAGTACTGGACATATGATTTTAGTAGATGAATGGATGCAATTAAATGTAAGTGATGCATTCAAGGAAATGTTTTTAGTAGTTATACAGCTTGGTGCTATTATGGCAGTTGTTGTATTATTTTTTAATAAGTTAAATCCTTTATCACCTAAAAAAAATATTGAAGAGAAAAAAGCTACAATGCGTATCTGGTATAAAGTGATTATTGGAGTATTACCTGCAGCAATAATTGGTTTATTACTTGATGATTGGCTGAATGATATATTCTATAATTATATTACTGTTGCTTCAATGCTTGTATTATATGGAGTATTGTTTATTATTATCGAAAGTAAAAATAAAAATAAGGAATCAAAAATTAATTCATTTACTGAATTATCATATATGACTGCTTTTCTAATTGGATTATTCCAAGTTTTATCTTTAATTCCGGGTACATCAAGATCAGGAGCAACAATCTTAGGAGCAATCATACTAGGAACATCAAGATATATTGCAGCAGAGTTTTCTTTTTTCTTATCTATTCCAGTAATGTTTGGGGCTAGTTTCCTAAAAATATATAAATTTGGATTTGAATTTACTAGTTCTGAAATTATTACACTACTAATTGGAATGGTAACTGCATTTATTGTTTCTATTGTTACTATTAAATTTCTTATTAACTACATTAAAAAACATGACTTTAAGGTGTTTGGATGGTATCGTATTGTTTTAGGTATTGTTGTTATAATTTATTTCCTTATAACATTATAAAATATTATTTAATTGAGGTGATTGTATGAGAGTTGTTGTTGCTAAAACACAAAAAGAGATTATCGATAATATGCTGATAAGAGGGTATGTTTTTGTTATAGAGCAAGAAATTGATTGGGAAATCGAGTATGATGGATTAGACGATCAATGTGTCTTATTTACTGCATATATTAAAGATAAGCCAGTAGGTGCTGCTAGGTTATATAAAAACAAAGTAGGTAGAGTTGCTACATTGAAGGAATATAGAAAACAAGGAATTGCAACATTGTTGATGTCTGAAATTGAAAGTTATGCAAAAGAAAATAATATTCCTTATTTAAAACTTCATGCTCAATTATATGTTAAAGATTTCTATGAACATCTCAACTATATTGTTAAAGGTGAAATATTCCAAGAAGCTGAGATAGATCACGTCTTAATGGTAAAGAAAATGCAAAATGAATAAAAACAAATATTTTTCATAAGTAAACCTAATTTAGTGGACAATTTTAAAAAAGAACACTTTCATACTAT
>JAOZRX010000083.1 GCA_029939945.1 Candidatus Izemoplasma sp.
GATTTCTCGGTTTTTGTTTGGAGTAAAACTATACTAAAAATAAGCACAATTTCATTTGCTTTTTTACTTGATTATAGTTGCAATAGGGTTAGATTGATTTTTTGGCACTCTGAACCCCCGTCCATATTCGCAACTTTGCATATAAAAAAGGCTTGAATCCTCTGGGGAATCAAGCCTTAATAACCAAATATCATTTTAATCTTCTATTGATTTATCTCCAACATAGAGTAAGTAGATTATGTATCCAGTAACTAAGAATGTAATAAGACCATTAATAAGTTCTATCAAAAACATAGTTCCTTTTGTTTCCCAAATAAGGTTGTATAGAATAAATTCAACATTAAACAATTCAATACCTATAGAATTCCTAATTCCCACGAATAATAAGCTGAACAATAGTGTTCCGATTACAAAACCTAAAACGCTTATAACCAAAGTAAATCTGTATTTCTTTTTGTATCTAACCACAATAACACTCACATTTGAAACTATTAGTGCAAATAGAAGTAGTCCTAAGTTCATTTTCAAGGCATCTATCACTTCGTTTTCACCTTTATTATAAAGACCACTATTTGGTATAATAATGGTAATAATTAGCATTGATAAAGAAATAATAGATATAAAGATTAAAACTCTTTTATATGCATGTAATAATTCTCTAAATATCGTTTGATTGTTTTCTTTATTATATCCATCCTGAATTAGACTGTTTTCATTAATATTCTTTTGAAATCTATATGACGCAAGAATAACAATTGGTATTGGTAATAATAAAACGAAAAACATTACTGAATAGAGATAGTCTGACATACCTGAATCAAGTAACATGTAACGCCATAGAAACATTATGCTCTTTTTTTCACTTCCATAATTGTTAATGAAGTATAACATATCAGAGATAAACTTTATTGTTGGATATGACAAAGTAATCAAAGCATAAAAACCTGCAAATACCCAATCTGAATTCTTCTTAATAAATGACATAGTTGTTCCCCCTACACTTCAAAATAAAATAGTTCTTCAAATTTCTTATCTAATGCTATACATATTAATAGTGCTAATTTTGCAGATGGATTAAATAGCCCTTTTTCAATTGAGTTTACCGTTTGACGTGATACACCAACTAATTTTGATAAATCCAATTGTGTAATGCTTTTTTCAGCACGAGCAACTTTTAATCTATTATGCAATAGTAATTGATCATTTTTCTTCATGTTAAATCACTCCAAAACTTGCTATATAAACTACAAAATTTGAAATAAACAACAATGATAAGACTACAATTAATAATACATATATTTTCTTTTCGGGCATTCTCATATATTGGAATGCACTAAAGGCAACTAACTGTGATGAAACAATTAACATATAGTCATAAATCAATTCACCTTGTATTAAATTCCAAACAATTAGAAATAATACAGTTACCAGCATCATACCAAGACCAACTAAGGTCCCTTTTGTCAAAATTGTAATATAACGCTCATCATTCTGTTCATTCTGTGCTTTTTCTAAAATCTTATCTTTATCCATAAGACACCTCATTCCAATAACAGTTTATCACTCCATGTTTATAATGTCAAGTATTAGCGACATATAGTCAAGTATTAGCGATATATACTCTGATTTTACTACTCTAATGGGTTACTTAAGATTGACAAGAGCCCCATTGAGGTATATAATATAATCGAGGTGATTGCATGAGTATAATCTTAAAGAGTGTTAGAGAGAATCTAAGGTTAACACAAGAACAAGTATCATTAATCACAGGTGTTCCTGTCAAAACATTACGAAATTGGGAACAAGGTGTAAGAAAACCAAGTGAATGGACAGTGGACTTAATTATTGATAAAATGTTATCTGCAGAGATGCAAAAAAGTATTGAATTAAACATAGATGGTGATGATGAGACTAGTGTTTTAACATTTAGTTCTATTAAAATGAGGATTACTGAAGTAGTTAAGGATTTAGATATAGATAAAGTATATTTGTTTGGCTCATATGTTAATGGTGATGCGTCACCATTAAGTGATATTGATTTGTATATGGAGTCAGATATTTTTGGATTGGAGTTTTTTGGAGTAATTGAAAAACTCAGAATGCGCCTTCATAAAAAAATAGATCTTCTGAGTAATAGGACTGTTCTTGCTGATTCGAAGATATACAATGAAATCATGAAAACAGGAGTAGCAATCTATGAAAGACCTTAAATATTTAGAACGAGTTATAAAGTACATACAAAAAATCAATAAATTCATGAGTAATGTAGATACATACGAAACTTTTATTTTGAATGAAGAAAAAATAGATGCAGTAATATTGAATCTAGAACAAATAGGTGAATCAGTAAAAAAACTCTCAAATAACTATAAAGAAACACATTCAGATATTGATTGGATAAATATAGCAGGATTACGTAATCTAATTTCACATGAGTATGAGGGTGTT
>JAOZRX010000047.1 GCA_029939945.1 Candidatus Izemoplasma sp.
TGGTGGAGTTGAGTTTGGACCAACCCCTGTTCTATGTTTTAATTAGATAGTTTTTTGGACGTAGTATATGATGCAAACATGGCTAGAATAGCTATTATTACTACTATAATTGATACTGCCAACCCATAGGATGTATCCTCCATGTTTAATGACATATTTGTACTAACATTCAAACTGCCAGTTAGTATCCATACGATAATGTAATTGAATACTACAAGTGCTATTATTGATAAAAATCCATGAATATATCTTCTCTTCACATTCATCATGAAGGCTGTTGGCATAAATGCTGATAGTATCAAAAATGAATATCCAATAGAGTAAATTGTACCAGCTAAATAAAACGGATCGTTTACAGTATCATTTTGAACATCACCAAAAAGTGTGAATAATCCCACCATTGTAAACCCAAATAATACCAATCCAATAGCTACAAATACAAATATTACAAATACATTAATGTAACTGTTCATAACCCTATCTTTATAATCCAAGGGAAACTGATACATTAGATGAGTCGGCTCTGTGTGAACTTGATAAGCATAGTAAATAACAGCGAATAGAGCCCAAATAAACATCACAGCGAAACCTGTTGTAAACATATCTGTTAGACTTATAAATTTGTTATATACAATGATATTTAGCAATACAAATATCAATGTATAGAAAAAACCCTTTTTAGTTGGAGTTGTCAAACGTAAGATATTGTAATAATTAAAATATTTTTTCATAATATCTATCCTCTACGCACACAAGTAAACAAATATTTGCTCTAATGAAGCCTGATTATGTTTACCTGCAACCTTTCCTAAGTCTTTAGTTCGAACAAGTCCTTGAACTCCAAATGGAGTGCTTTTCGGATTAATAAGTATCACACTATTCGCATCATTTTCAGCTAGTGTAATCATTTTATATTTGTCTAGTAACGTTTCCTTATCCTCAAATAATACGATCTCACCTTCATTCATAAATGCAATATAATCCGCAATCTTTTGAACATCATCAATTTGGTGGCTAGACCATATAATGGAATGCTTCTCATTCTCCATATAAGACTGGATTATATTGATGAACTCTTGTTTATCAATTGGATCGATTCCTATTAACGGTTCATCTAATAAAAGTGTTGTAGGATGAACTGAAATAGCTAGTATAAGCATAAGTTTCTTTTGCATTCCTAGTGATAAGCTACTAACTCTCTTCTTTAAATCAATGTTGAATCGTTTTATTAATTCATCGAATAATTTCAAGTCAAAATTCGGGTGACTTTGAACGTAAATTTTTCTTAGCAACTTTACTTTCGCATATGGATTACCATTAAAGAAATCATAAACAACTGCCACATTAGTTCGAATTTCTTTCTCATTGTCTATATAGTTCAATCCGGATAACTTTAAATCTCCTGAAGTTTTAATGTATGATCCATGTAATGTCTTGAATAGAGTAGTTTTACCTGCACCATTCCTCCCAATCAAACCTACAATAGAACCTTCTGGTATCTGTAAATCGATATCTTTCAGTTCAAAATCACCAATTTTGGCACACAATTTATTAGTTTCAATACTATTCATTTTGTCCATCTCCCTTTTGTTTTAATATCTCCTCAAGTACTTGAAAATCAATATTAGCATCATCTTTTAGGCGAACAACTTCATCAAGCAAATCATTAATTCTAGATAAATACATATCTTGTACTTTATCAAGATCAATTTCACTTACAAAGTAACCTCTCGCTGATTGACTAAAAACAAACCCTTCATTTACAAGATCATCATAAGCTCTTTTTACAGTCACTATTCCAATCTGCAATTCTTTTGACAAGACTCTTACACTAGGCAATTTATAGTGTTTCTCTAATTCACCTTTGATAATAGCCTTTTTCAGTTGATCTTTTAGTTGCTCATATATTGGTTTATCAGAATACACTGACACATTTAGATTCACAAAATCACCTCGTTCTACTGTTATCATACAATGGATACAGTTATAAGTCAATAGCATTTTTCAAATCCGTTTAAATGAATCAGTTCCCTTAACTCCCTCTGTTTTTTCATATATACTTTACAATTTTATCGTCCTTAATAAAAAAGCGTAGATATAGGCTGATTGGACCTTTTTCCAAGCTTTTTAGGACGCGGGTTCGACTCGTTAAAATTTGAAATTTCCCTATTGCAACAGGGCTGGAACGAAAAAACACCGATTTTAAGGGTCATTTTTGATGCAATTTAGGGTAAATAAAAAACCGAGGATTCCATTAACGGCTAATTAAAGCCATCTGAAATTCTCGGACGCGGGTACTAATGGTGGAGTTGAGGGGATTTGAACCCCTGTCCAAAACAGCCGAAACTAAATTTTCTACATGCTTAGTTTATCAATTGTTTTAATTACTAACCAAGTGACAAACAGCCAAGTTAGTAACGAGTCCTATTAAGTTCTTTCTAAATTGTTAAGACTGCACAATTTAAATATATTCTACTAATTGTTCTCCAGCCTAAAGTCGTAGACTACTTAAGGGGGAGATCGCGCTTATTATTAAGCTGCGTATGCGTAATTTTGGTTTCCGATTATAATTAATCGAGTGTTTTTACTTGCACAACCAAGGCATGCTTATCGAGCTCTAACTACCCTGTCGAATCCATAAACAACCCCATGTTTATTTTTATACAAAAAATGCTGCTACTAAGAATCCTAATCCTAGTACTAAGTAAAAGATACGAGAACCTGTTTCACCAAATATCCTAACAATTCTTCTACCTTTTCTTGTTCTTTGAGCAATTCCTGTAAGTGAACCTGTAATGATTATTAATGCACTTACTATAATAAATATAATTCCCGTTGATGTCATTTTATCACTTCCCATACTTATTATATCATTATTAAAATATATTGTAAATTATACTATGTTAACTATTAATTTGTTTTTTGTTACAAGTTTTTCTTTCATTGAAGAACATTCAAAATCATGATGTGTCTAATAGCGCTCCTTTAAAGTCTTTTCTACTCTTCTTAAAGAGTCTTTTTCCTTTAAACTATGTCTTTTATCGTAATTTTTCTTACCTTTTGCTAGTGCTATTTCGACCTTACATAGTCCTCTTTCTAAATACACTTTAGTTGGCACTAAAGTTAAACCATCTTGATTCATTTTTCTAGTAATTCTAGTGATCTCTTTTTTATTTAATAATAATTTTCTACTCCTAGTTTCATCATGATTAAATAGATTTCCGTGATCATATTTTGATATATGCATATTTACTAGAAATATTTCATTATCCTTGATTCTAGCGTAAGAATCACCAATACTAACTTTATTAGCTCGAACACTTTTAATTTCAGTACCTTTAAGCACAATACCTGCCTCATATTTATCAAGCAAGAAATAATTATGATTAGCCTTTTTATTAGTCGCAACAATCTTCATATAATCACCTCCATTTTTACATTATTTTAAAATCAATGTCTCCATCACTTATATGAACTTTCATCACTTTTACTTTTACATGATCTCCTATACGAAAAATTCGATGTTTTCTTTCACCGATAAGAATCATAAGATTCTCATCATAAATATAATAATCATCTCTTAATTCAGAGATATGTACTAATCCTTCGACTGTGTTTGGCAAAGTAACATATAGCCCAAATCCAGTAACACTGCTTATTATACCATCAAATACTTTATTGATAAACTTTGAAATATATTCTGCTTTCTTCATATCAACTACTTCTCTTTCAAGCATTACAGCTTTTCTTTCAGTAATGCTGGCATTTTCAGCAATCTCTTTCATATGTTCAAGGTAATAATCAATCACTTCTGTGGATTGACTACTCGTAAATAAATATTCTCTTAGTAAACGATGTACAATTAAGTCAGGATATCTTCTTATTGGAGAAGTAAAATGTGTATAGTATTTAAACGCAAGACCATAGTGTCCTAAGTTATGTTCACTATAGATTGCTTTTTGCATACTTCTAAGCATTAATAAGTTTATTCCTTTTTCAGCTGGTGTATCTTTAACATTAGTTAGTAATTTCTGAAGTTCAAAATTACTAATTTCAGTTTTTCCTTTCACTTTAAATCCAAGAGCATTACTCATTTTTAATAATCGATGTAATTTCTCTTCTGTTGGTTTATCGTGAACTCTATAGATGAATGGTAAATTCATCCAGTAAACATGTTCAGCAACTACTTGATTAGCTTTTAACATGAATTCCTCAATGATGTTTTCGCTCACTCCTCGGTCTCTTATGATAATATCTTCAGATTTCCCGTTATCATCTAAAATTATATATGCTTCATCAGTTTCAAAGTTAATACTTCCGTAACTGTCTCTTTTCTTTTTAAGAATTTTGGCAAGATTACGCATGTCATAAAACATTTCTATTAAATCAATGTATTCATTATTTAAATCAATGTCTCCTTCAAAAATCTTATTGATTTTTGAATATGTCATTCTCTTATATGATTTTATAACTGAAGGATAAATCTCGTATTTAACAATTTTACCTGATTTATTGATTTCCATATCACAACTGATTGTAAGTCTATCAACTCCAGGTTTTAATGAGCAAATATTATTGCTTAAGTTTTCTGGCAACATCGGTACAACCATTCCTGGTAAATAAACAGAAGTTCCTCTTTTATATGCTTCATTATCTAAAATACTTCCTTTAGTTACATAGTGACTAACATCGGCAATACTTACTCCTAAGTGGTAATTTCCATTATCTAACTTTTTGACTATTACGGCGTCATCAAAATCTTTTGAATCATCACCATCTATTGTAATAATCATTTGTTCTCGTAAATCTTTTCTACCAGTATAGTCTTCTTCTTTTACTTCATTAAATATGCTTGCTGCTTTAATAACCTCATCACTAAAGATTGGATCGATATTATGTTTTAAGATTTTACTAATTATATCGACACCTTTTGAATTAATATTTCCAATAACCTCAGAAACACTACATTCAGTTTTACCTTTAAAAGCATAATTGATTATTTTAGCTCTTACTTTATCAAATTTTTTTGCACCATTATAATTTTCTTTACGAATAATTATGTTTTGTTTTATAGTTTTATCATCACTTATTAGATATCCCATACCATCACGATACTGAAGAGTTCCAATAATATGTGTATATTTACGTTCAATGACTCTTCTAATTTCACCTTCAGGTCTAGTTCCTCTTCTATTCCTAGAAACATACACTAGTACCTTATCTAGATTCATTGCACCATTAATTAAATCTCTTGAAACAAAGATATCATCACCTTGTCTGTCAAGTGGCATTACAAATCCAAATCCTTTTTCTTTTAAATCTAAATGTCCTACAACGTAATTAGTGTATTTAACTAGGCTATACTCATGGTTTTTAGATTCAATAATTATTGCTTCATCAACTAAAAAATTAATAGTTTTCATAAATTCTTTTAAATCATCACTTGATGTAATTTCTAACAATTCATTCAATTCATTAATTTTTAATTTTTTTGACTCTGTTTCTTCTAATAACTTTAATATTTTTTCTTTCATAAATATAACCTCCTTTACTTGTTTTTTTTAGAAAAAAAAGAACACATTAAGTGTTCTTAAGATACCATTGCATAAACGCTAAGTAGTATAAATACTACGCTTGTTCCAGCAGTAATACGACTCATAATCAATTCAAATCCTCTTTGTTTTTGATTATTGAAGAGTTCGCTCTTTTCACCACTGAATGCGTTATTAATATTATCTTTTGAACTTTGTAGCACAACTAATGTGATTAAAAACAGTGCTACAGTTAATAAAACGATATCGATAATTCTCATAATTCTTTCCTCCTATAAACTTAAACCAATATATACAAAATAACTAACAAGTATTAAAACACTTGGAATAATGTATGTATAAATGCTTAATGCTTTCTTTCTAAGTAAAGCTACCATTAATATTATAGAGTTTAACAGACCTAAAATCAAGAGTAAAGAGATATTTTCTCTTAAGGCTTGATCTTCGACTAAAACATTAAAGATATTCTCCTTGTAACTAATAAAATCTACGACACTAATAATTGTTAAATTGAAGACATTTGAACCAATGATATTTCCTAGTGCTGCCTCGTAATTCTTAAGTTTCATCAAAGTAATAACGGCTGTTAATTCAGGTAAACTAGTCGCAACTCCTAAGAATATTGCTCCTGCAAAACTTGCTTCTAAATTTAATCCGTTTCCAATTTGATCAACTACTATTGTAACAAAGTAACTTGATCCAAATACAACTAAACTCCATAAAGAAAACATAATCGCTATTTTTTTATATGATAAATCACTTACTCCATCATCATTTGTTGATTCTTCTGCGTTCATACTTTTGATACTTAAAATATAAATTACAATAATAAGTAATGAAATCAGACTAAATGAACCAGCAATTGAAACTCCTGCAGTATCATAATCTAACCATCCAAAACTACTTAATAATAATGGTAATGCAAAAATTGCATACATTATTATAATTAATCCATTTGTTCTTCTACCTGATTTAACTTTATTAAAAAATAAATGTTTAATAAAGAATAAGTCTGCGACTGCTAAGATTAATATATTAAATAAATTACTTCCGAGAACATTCCCAAAAGCAAGTCCAGGTTCATTAAGAACTACTGTTGATGTAATACTTGTGATAAATTCAGGCATAGAAGTAATAGTTGCAAGTAAAACTCCACCAATAACTGCTCCACTGATATTACTTTTTTTATCTAATTCATCTACAAAATATCCTAATTTACTAGTTGCATATATAACTACAAAAGCTAGTAAGAAGTATTGCCCAAAAAGGATAACCATATAACCACTCCTTCTAAACTATTATATTATATATCAAGAGACTACAAATTAGTAGTTTTATTTAAAAAAAGTGCTCTCGCACTTTTTCTTTTAAAACAGAAACAAAATCTCTCCAAATACTTTAATAATTCCAATTGCTACTGCACCAATTGCAATTCCACCAATTGCTACTCCACCGATTGCCACACCACCAATTGCTACTCCTCCTATTGCTAATGCTCCTATCGCTATTCCGCCAATTGTAAATAGTCCAAATGCTACTCCACCAATTGCTACAACACCAATGCTTACATCACCAATTGCAACAATGCCCTTAGCAACACTTGTACGGAATCTTCCACCAACATTGACATGCACTAAAGGTATTCCAAAGATTGTAGTTTTACTTTTATACTCATAAGATTTATTACTTGAAGATATCCCTATTGTTACAACAGACACTCCCCCAGAATTTTCTAAATTCTCCATGAATTCTTCAGCTACTTCTACTGGATCACCCATTTGTTCATATAAGTTATAAAATGGATCTTCTTCCATTGAAGCTTCTATTCTTTGAGTTATATCTTCTTTTATTCTTCTTTTATTTCTTCTACTAGCAAAAATATTTTTCATAAATATTTTTACATATTCTTCTTTACTATAATTCATTTTCTTCACCTCTTGAAGATCTTAATATTTTTTTAATTCCATCATTAATATCCTTATAATCTGAATACATTTTACTAAATCTGATTTTTCCTCCTTTAGTTATCTTATAATATTTCCTTGGTTTACTTCTTGAATCTTCTTCAGTATGCCAATAACTTTCAATATATTTATGATCTTCTAATCGATATAGTATTGGATAAAGAGTTCCATCTTTAAGTTCTATATTATTACCACTTCTAGTATTTAACTTTTGCATAATTGCGTATCCGTATTGATCTTTTTCATCTAATAGTTTTAGGATTACGAGTTCTACAACTCCTTTTTTAAACTGCTTCTTGAAGTCTTCCATTTTTTTCATTATGTTGATCGATACTAGCGAGCAACATTTTCACTTTCTTATTAGTTAGAAATCCTAATGTCGGATACAACATTACAATTACACAAAACAATCCTAAAACTGAAATACTAGAATACTCAACAATAATCCCACCAACTAACATTGATAAAGGTACAGCTCCACCAGATATTGCTCCAACTGTTGCGAATACTCTTCCTCTGTAATCTGGATCAATTATCTTTACCATTCCTGTATTTAATGGAACATTCGTAACCATCATAAATACTGCGAGTAAAATCATTCCTAGTACAAATAATCCATAAAATAACTCAAACCCAATTATTCTATTTGAAGCTAGATGCATTGTGAAGGCAATAAAGACAAATGATCCTGATAAAGATAATAATCCTACTCTAAGAACATTATTAATACTCTTAATCTTCATACTTCCAACTACGAGTCCAGCAAACAACATTGCTATACTAAATGCTACATTACTGTAAGCATATTCCATTTCGGCATTTATTCTTGCTAAATCTGTTTTAAATAAGTAAGGTATTCCTATTGCCATCAATGGTGTGAAAGCAAAGTTTAATACAAGACTATATCCTACTAAATTGAGTAACCCGGTTCTCTTTTTAATATAGACTATTGAATCTGAAAAATCTTCAAATTTTGATTTCTCTTTTTGTGATAGTAACTCCTCAGCTGTTTTTTCTTTTCTAAATTCTGCGTTTATAAACATTTCACTAAACCCTGATAATAAGAATGAAACAGCATTAGCTGCTATTACCAATTCGATTCCAATAAAGTAATAAATTGCAGCTCCAGCAAGAACACCGATGATATTTTGCAGGCTCATTACAATACTTTGTGCTCCGTTTGCAGCTTGAAGCATATCTTCACCAACAATTTCAGGTAAGGCACTAGTCATTGCAGGTCCAAAGAACGCTGCATTTATACTAGATAATACTCCTATTACATATAAGGATATAATAATATTATCTTGAGATGGATTACTAGCAATAAAAACTCCAAGTAATACATACATTGCTCCTCTAATATAATCAGTCGTATATAGTACTCTTACTCTATTCCATCTATCTACTAGTACTCCAGCTAATGGACTAACCAAAATCCGAGTTCCTAATACAACAAATAAGAATAGTCCCATCGATAATGCACTATCTGTCAAATCAAGAATATAGAATGACATTGCTACACCTAGTAAACTATTACCAATTTCTGATACCAAATTACCAGCAAATAGTAATTTAAAATTCATATTTTTAAATAATTTTTTCATGTTTTTACCTTCTTCCGCAAGTTACTTTGTATTACAAAGCACATTGTATTACATATTTTCTTGTTTGTCAA
>JAOZRX010000019.1 GCA_029939945.1 Candidatus Izemoplasma sp.
TAATACTTGAACGTGCTTTTTCAATTTCACTTTCTATTTCTTTTTGAGCATTTTCGATAACATTTACAGCTTCATTTTTAGCTTTACCAACAATGCTTGAACGTTCTATTTCTCCACGTTCTTTAGCTTCATTAATAATATCTTTAGCACTCACTCTAATTTCATTTAACTCATTATCCGCTAATTCTTTTAGTGATTGTGCTTCTAAATTAGCTTGACTTGCTTCATCAAACTCTTTAGCCATATATTCTCTTCTTCCTTCTAAATAATTTGTTATATTATTCCAAAAGAAAGATCTAATGATAAGAAATAATAGTAAAGTTGAGGCAATCTGAATAGCCATTTCTCTAGGACTAACTTTGATAGCACCCTCAATAAATTCTTTTATAACTTCAGCAACAAATTCCATAGGAATTGCCTCCTTTTAAACTGTTTTTTCTATGATGCGAAAATTAAAATAATTGCAACAATAAGCCCATAAAGTCCAGTTGTTTCTGCAACTGCTTGCCCAGTAATCATTAATGTTCTAATACTTGATTCTGCTTCTGGTTGACGACCCAATGCTTCAACTGCTTTTCCAGCAGCATATCCTTGCCCAATTCCAGGACCAAATCCAGTTAAAACTGCAATACCTGCACCTAAGAACGCCATTCCTTGTGCGAAAAATTCTGTAAATTCTGCCATAATTTTTGTTTCCTCCTTTATATTCTTTTAATTTATTTTTGCTAAATTTTATATATAAACTGATTTCTCAGTAAACAACTTGTTTACTCTGATACTGCCATACTTAAGAAAATACTAAATAACATGAAATATACATATGCTTGGATTGCCCCAAAGAAAATATCGAAGATTGCATGAAGAACAATTGCTCCAGCTCCTATCCCAAATATTTGAATAAATCCATAACCAAATACTCCAAGGATATCTCCACCAAGTAACTCTGAAACTGCCATACCCATACTATGAGATAACCCATAAACAATAATACCAATGATAGCTCCACTTAATAGATTACCAAACAAACGAATACCCATTGCAAACGGAGTAGACATTTCTCCAATTAAGTTAATTGGTAAAAATAAAGGATGTGGATCCATTAAATCCTTAACTCTTTGTTTTGGTTTCTTAACAAATAATGCTGATACTTGAATCGAACCAAATGCTAAAATACTAAATCCTAAAGCAACACTAATATTTGATAATGGTGTTGATAATCCTGCTAATGCAGCAGTATTTGCAAACAATAAGAATAGCAATATTGTTAACATATATGGTGTAAAAACTCTCCAATTCTTTTTAAAGAAATCATGCATCATATTGTTTATACCTTGTACAAACATTACAGCTACTAGCGTAATTCCCTTTGGAACTTCAGCTACACTTAATTTCTTCACTTTTAGTCCGATAATCATTGTACTAATGATTAAGAAAGTTGTTACTATTAGCGATGATACAATCCCCGCTGATAAATCTGCATAAATCTCTGTCATTTGTTCTCACCTCTTTTTAAAACCAGTAAATTAAAATATAAAACTATTTTAAATGATAGTAATCCGAATGCTGTAGCTAAGACTTCTAAATCTTCTATAACTGCAGATGCAATTAAGATTATTGCATACATTAAATATCTAAATGCATAACTTCTTGATGCCATTTTTTGAGCACCTGAGACATCACTTTGTAATACTTTTTTTGAGTTTTTATAAAGCATACTCATTGCCATTAAACTAGTAACACTTCCTAGCAAGAAAGAACTAGCGTAATTATAGTTAAGTATGAAGTATATTGCTACAATTAATACTATTGTATATACCCACACAAGTGGAAATGTACTTATAAAAGCATCACTATTTTTCTTCATCTTTATCCTCCAGTTTAGATACTCTATCAATTAAGTTCTTAATCCCAGCGAATACTCCAATCAATATAAATATTATTTTAAACACAAATACTGTGTTCAATATTTCATCCAAAAAATATCCGATAGCAAAAGATATCCCAACAGTAACAATAATTTCAAAAATAAATGTTGAAACAATCGAGTATACTTTGAATGCATCTTTTTGTTTTTTATTCACTATTTTGTACCGAATAATCTATCTCCGCAATCACCAAGTCCAGGTACAATATATCCAACTTCATTAAGTTTTTCATCCATAGCTGCTAAGTAAATATTTACTTCAGGATGATCCTTGTTTAATCTAGCTACACCTTCAGGGCATCCAACAAGTCCAACATAAGTAATATTAGTTGCTCCTCTTTTTTTAACTGCTGTAATTGCAGCACTTGCACTTCCACCAGTAGCTAACATGGGATCTACAACTAAGCATGTTCCTTCAATAATTTCATCTGGAAACTTAGCGTAATATTCCACCGGCTCAAGAGTATTTTCGTCGCGATACATTCCAATATGTCCAACTTTTGCTGTAGGTATTAAACTTTGAATTCCATCAACCATCCCAAGACCAGCTCTAAGTATTGGAACAATAATTACATCTTTACTTAAGGTCTTACAAATAGTATTCGTAATTGGTGTAGTTACTTCAATTTCTTTAGTGCTTAAATCTCTAGTAATTTCATAAGTGATTAATCCACCAACTTCATTCACTAAATGTCTGAAAGTTTTCGTGTCAGTATTTTTATTTCTAATAATAGCCATCTTGTGGTCTATTAAAGGATGATTTAATACAATTAGCTTCCCCATAATCATTCTCCTTTATAGCTATCTATTTTATTGATTCTTCTAATATGTCTGTCTTCATTTGAAAACTTTGTGTCTATCCATAAATCAACAATTTTAATTGCTTTTTCTAATTCAATAACTCTTCCGCCCATTGCGAGTATATTGGAATCATTATGTAATCTTGTAGCCTCTGCAGTAAATAAATCATGAACTAATGCAGCTCTAATTCCTTCTACTTTATTAGCCATTACACTCATTCCAATTCCTGTTCCGCACACTAAAATACCACGATCACTTTTTTTATCTCTTACGCTTTCTGCTACTTTAATAGCAAACTCATTATAATCAGTGCTTTCTTCGTTATAAGTACCAAAATCTTCAACTTCATAACCTCGTTCAATTAAGTGTTTTTTTATTGCTTCTTTATGACCGTATCCACCATGATCTGCACCAACTGCTATTTTCATAAATAAAGCCTCCTTAAAAAGTATTACTAATACTTTGTGTTCATACTACTTTTCAATTATAACAAAACTTGTTGAGATTTCAATAATAAAAATACATAATTAATATATTAATATATATATAAAATATATTTATAATTATATTGTCTAAAACTTGCTCTAAAATTCTCAAAGAAAAAAGACTAAAAAATCTAGCGTAATTTAATAGAACCTTGACGTATAACAACTTTGTTAATAACATCAAACACAGTCGAACTTATAGACGATAAGTCCTTACCCTTAATAATATAATCCACGTCTTTATTAAAAAATAATGCATCATCATATTTAAGAATAGGGGGTTCGCTTGATATATTTAAACTAGTTACTGCCATTGGTCCAAATTTTTCCAATATACTCAATGCTGTTTTATCTTTTGGTATTCTTACTCCAACTGTCTTTAATCCCGAAGTAATATAATCTCCAACTAAATTACTTTTTGGATAAATCAAAGTTAGTGCTCCTGGCCAATATTTATGTGCGAACTCTTCTCCTTTATCAAAGTCTTGAACTATTTCCTTGACCTGATCAATGTTCGCACATAAAACTGCAAGAGGATTTCTTTTCTCTCGTTTTTTTAATTCATATATTTTGTTTACTCCAATTTCACTATTTATTAAACATCCTACACCATAAACAGTATCTGTTTGGAAAACAATTATCTCATCTTTTAGTTCTCTTTTTAAAAACTCTTTTAATCTCATTATCATGTTTCTCACCAAAGTTATTATAACATAAATGCGAATAGTTAATAAATATATTTAATATTGTGATATAATTTTTTTGTGAGGTGCAAATATGTTAAAAACGTTCATAAAATACTATAAAAATCATCAACTATTATTTTACTTAGATTTACTAGCTGCATCAATTATGAGCGGCCTAAATCTTTTGTTTCCAATGATTACTAGACGATTTATTGACGACTATATCCCAAATAAAAATCTACAGATGATTTTTACTTTTGGTGGTTTACTAGTTGGTCTATATTTTATTAGAATGGCTTGTAATTATTTCGTGAATTATTATGGACATGTAATGGGAACAAGAATTGAAAGAGATATGAGAATTGATTTATTTAAAAAAATTCAAACTCTTGATAGCGATTATTTTGATGATCATAAAACTGGTTCAATAATGACCTATATTGTAGGACACTTAAGAGATATTTCAGAGATGAGTCATCATACACCTGAAAATGTGTTTGTTTCACTAATAATGATTATTGGTAGTTTTGCAATCTTAATAAACATCCATTTGATGTTTACTTTAATAGTTTTTGTATTCATTATTTTTCTAGTAATTTTTAGTTCTTTAAGAAGAAAGAAAATGATGGCAGCCTCAAGAAGAACAAGAGCTACTCATGAGGAAATCAATAGTGAAGTTGAAAACAGTATTGGCGGAATAAGATTAACTAAAGCTTTCACTAATGAAGATTTTGAACTTAAGAAATTCAAAAATGTTACATACAGATATCAAGATAGTTATGATTCGTTTTATAAACAAATGGGAATATTCAGTTCAGGAACAAATTTATTTATAGATTTACTATATGTCGCAGTGTTGGTATTTGGAGGATATTTTGTATATTTAGGTCAAATTACTATTGGAGAATACGTTGCATATTTTATGTTTATAGCTTACTTAATTCAACCAATCAGAACATTGATTCAAACAATCGAACAAGTCCAAAAAGGTTGGAGTGGATATGAGAAATTTTATAAAATAATTCAAATTGAACCTAAAATTAAATCTCCGAAAGACCCATTATTCTTAAATGAAAAAGTTGGTAAAATAGAATTTAGAGATGTTAATTTCCAATATGAAACATCAAGAGAACATGTTCTACACAATTTCAGTGTAGTAATAGAACCAGGCACAAAAGTTGCACTTGTTGGAGAAACAGGAGTAGGAAAAAGCACAATATCAAAACTAATTCCTCGTTTCTATGATGTTTTAAAAGGTACTGTGTTAGTTGAAGATCATGATGTAAAAGACTATGATGTTTATTCTTTAAGATTACATATTGGGCATGTTCAGCAAGATGTATATATCTTCTATGGAACAATGAAAGATAATATCTTATATGGAAGACCTGAAGCAACAATGGATGAAGTTATAGACGCAGCTAAAAAAGCTAATATTCATAATTTTATTATATCCTTAGAAAACGGTTATGATACTATTGTCGGAGAACGTGGAGTTAAGTTATCTGGTGGACAAAAACAAAGAATAAGTATTGCTAGAGTATTTCTTAAAAATCCACCAATACTTATTTTAGATGAAGCTACATCAAGTCTAGATAATGTTACTGAGAAATTAATTCAAAAAGCACTTGATGAATTAAGTGAAGGTAGAACTACTTTAGTAATTGCACATAGATTATCCACAGTATCTAATGCAGATAAAATTCTTGTTCTTACTGAAAAAGGTATTACTGAAAGTGGAACACATCAAGAATTGATTGATTTAGATGGTTATTATGCTAGTTTACACAATGCAAGTTTACAAAAATAAAAAAGACCTCGTGGTCTTTTTTTATATTTTTAGCTCCATTTGCTTGTTTATAATATCACTTACTGGCTTATAAGATTTTCGATAATGTTCGTTAACTCCAAACTTCTTAATAGCCTCTAAATGCATTTTTGTAGGATATCCTTTATGCTTTTCAAATCCAAATTTAGGATATTGTTTAGATAACTCAATCATAAAATTATCTCTTTCAACTTTCGCGATAATTGACGCAGCTGCTATTGTAGCACTTTTTGAGTCCCCTTTAATGATACTTAAATGAGGCATACTTAACTCATCTAAAGGCATAGCATCAGATAATACAAATGTTGGAGTAATATCAAGGTTATTGATTGATATTATCATTGCTTTTTTTGATGCTTGATAGATATTAATTCTATCGATTTCTTCTGGATAAATATAAGTAATCTTGTAAGCTATAGCTTTCTCAATTATCTCTTTACTAAGTCTAATTCTCTTTTTTTCAGATAGTTTTTTAGAATCATTTAATCCTTCTATTTTATTGAAGGGATCAAGTATAACTGCTGCTGCAACAACAGGTCCAGCAAGTGGGCCTCTACCTACTTCATCACATCCTGCAATATAGTTATGTCCTTTATCTAATAATGCATTTTCAAACTCATACATAATTTTCTACTTTATCCAAAATAATTCTTCCAAATCTTTGGTGTCTAAAATCATATAAGAATAACTCATTAACTCGATCGTAATCTATCTTTTTACCAGGAAGTAAACATCCTCTTTTAATTCCGATATTGTCATAAATCTCTAATACATTATCTATATCAACTGTAATTTCATATCTTCCTTCAAATTGTTTCAAATAATTTTTATATAAGAACTTAAATCCAAAAATAACTACTTCATCAATTGGTAAAATATTATCTTTAATTGCACCAGTAATTGCTAGTTTAAAAGCAACACTATCACTATCAAATTTTGGCCATAAAATCCCCGGAGTATCGAGTAATTCAAAATCTTGACCAACTCTAATATATTGTGTTCTTTTTGTTACACCTGGTCTATCTTCAGCGACTAGTTTTTTCTTCGAAGCAAGTCTGTTTATCAAAGTAGATTTACCAACATTCGGAATTCCAAGAATCATTGTTCTTATTGGTCTTTCTTTTCTTCCTCTAGAAATTTCTTTTGCTATTTTTTCTTTTAAGACTTTTCTCAATGTTCCATGGATTTTATCAACATTCATTCCATTTAATGCATTAATCTTTAAAGTTTTTACTCCTTGTGCTTCGAAAAAAGAAACCCATTTGTCAATTTCAATAGGATCTGATAAGTCAGCTTTATTCAACAGAATAACTCTTGGCTTATTACCTATTAATTCTTTAATAACTGGGTTTTGAGATGAATAAGGTATTCTAGCATCTAATAGTTCTAAGACTATATCCACTAATTTTATTTTTTCTTTTACTTCTTTCTTGGTCTTAGCCATATGGCCTGGATACCATTGAATTTGCTTCATAGTTATTCTCCTAATTCAAGACATCTCTAAATATATTGTTGAATTTTATTACTACTCTTCCGTAAACTTGTTCTTCTGAAACATACCCTAATATACTGCTTCTAGAATCTAAGGAATGTTCACGATTATCGCCCATTACAAAGTACGACCCGTCTGGTACATTAAATTCACAAGTAGTTACATGTGCGATGGAACAATATGTATTTACTGAAATTGACCCATTTCCGTCTTCTAGAAATTTTTGTTCTATTTGATCACCATTAATATACAATTTGTTATCATCAATCATAATAGTTTCACCAGGTAATCCGATAATTCTTTTTATATAGAATTCGTTCCCATCAGTTTCCAAAATAATGACATCAAATCTTTCGTATTCAATATTTAAATGCCACATCATTATATCTTGTCCTTCATAGTAAGTTGGTTCCATACTTTCTCCAATAACTGTTGCTGGAGAAAGTAAAAATGCATTACTAAATGAGATAATAGCTATAAATATTGGAACAACACTTAGTAAATCAAATACATTTAGTAATTTTTTATGTAATTTATTCGTTGATTGTGTTTCTAATGTATTCCTTGATTTAAATACATATATTGTACTTCCTAATGCTAAAACAATAATTATAGCCAGTAAAGATAAAAATATAATAGAAGTCATTATTATATCAAAAGGTAGATATTTATCGAATACTCTAGTAATTATAATCAAGATCAAACAAGCAAAAATAATTGATAATTTATTTATCAATTTTCTTCGATATATATTTGTAGAATCAGTATAATCTACCTCTTCTATCTCTTCCTCAATTTCTAAGTTTTCAATCGACATTCGTTTCACCTAATTCTCGTTTAGCACTTCTTCTAGTTCTTCTGAATTAACAAGAACACTTCTAGCTTTAGAACCTACATTATCAGAAACGATTCCAATATCAGATAGTGATTCAACTATCTTTTGAGCTCTATTAAATCCAATTTTGAATTTTTTACTAATCTTATTGATTGAAGCTTCACCTTTTTCAACTACATAACGAGCTACATCGGTTAATAAATCATCTGCTTGAGCCATGCTTGTAGCTTTCTTAACTAGTTTTTCTTGACTAAAGAAATATTCCTTAGTTCTTTGTCTTCTGATAAATTCATTTACATTGTTAATTTCGGTATCTGACAAATATGCTCCTTGAACACGTCTTTGAGGTTGTCCGGATTCTGCGAAAAGCATATCTCCTCGACCAAGTAACTTATCTGCTCCAACACTATCAATGATTGTCATTGAATCAACATAACTTGAAACCATGAATGCCAATCTTGTTGGTATATTAGATTTTATTGTTCCTTTAATTACATCAGTAGAAGGTCTTTGAGTAGCAATTATTAAGTGAATCCCACAAGCTCTTGCTTTTTGAGTTAATCTCATGATTGCATCTTCAACAGTGCGTGATGCGATAACCATTAAATCAGCTAACTCATCAACTACGATAACGATGTAAGGCATAATTTTCTTATCTTCAATTTTTGATATTTTCTCATTATATGAGGAAATATCTTTAACTTGTTCATTTGAAAATAATTGGAATCTTCTTTCCATTTCATCTACAGCCCATTTTAGTCCAGCAGTTGCTATTTTAGCATCTGTAATAACCGGAGTAATTAAATGAGGTATATCGTTGTATGCTGATAACTCCACCATTTTAGGATCAATTAAAACTAGTTTTAATTGATCTGGTGTGTACTTAAATAATAAACTCATTAATATTGTATTTATACAAACACTTTTACCACTTCCTGTAGCTCCAGCTACAAGAGCATGAGGCATTTTAGAAACAGATGCATAAACACCTTTCCCATCGATATCTAATCCAAGTGCAACTGTTAAAGGTTCTTTAGCATTAAGAAATTCTTCTTGATTTACTATATCTATGAAGTGTACAATTTCTGGAACTTCATTTGGAACCTCAATTCCAATAGTGCTTTTTCCAGGAATTGGAGCTTCAATTCTTATCTCTTTGGCTGCTAAAGCCATTTTAATATTATCAGAAATACCAGTAACTTTTCTAATGTTAACTCCACTGTTCAAGATAACTTCATATCTTGTAACAGTAGGGCCTTTTGTATGTGTATAAACACTTGCTCCTACACTAAATTCTTCAAATGTTCTGTTTAGTACATCAATTTGCTTTTGAATCCATTCACTACTATCTCCTGATTTTTTAAGAGGTCTAGATAATAATGAAAACGGAGGTAATTGATATCCTTTTTTATTTTTATTCACTGAAATAGGAAATTCTTCAGAATTCACTTCTTCTTCGTTTATTGTTGGTTCTTCCTCAACTGTTTTTGGTGCTTCTTTATCAAAGAAATCAGTAATACTAGTTTTAGAAGAATCGTAAGGTTTCTTGTAAACTAATTCTTTATCTTCTCTTTTAAAAGCTCCTGTAGCTTCTTCAAATTCATCGTAAGAGCCGAAACTATTATTTTGTTTTTTAGTCTTATTACCTTGATTTTCCATAGCTTCATTAAGATTACTTCCACTAACTAAATCAAATTCAGGATATTCGGTTCCGTACTTCTTCTTTATATCTTCCTTACTCATTTTAGGATTAATTCTAAAAGTGTCAAGTTGTCTATCAATATCCCCTGATCTCTTATGGGGATTAGGAATAACCACTTCATCTTTTACTTTTGTACCAAAAATAGGAGATACAAATTTATTCTTTTTATATCCTTTTCTTTCATCTTGAGGTTCAATTTGCGGTATAACAAAAGGAACAGTATCTTCTGTTCTTTCTGTCACTGCTTCGATTTTTTTCTTCTTAAAAAACAATACGACCACCCCTTTTACTTATTGATTATATCTTTAATAAATCCTTTAACTTCATCATACGTTTTTCTTTGTTTATTCACTAATCGTCCTATTTCTTTATTATTCTTAAATATTAAAAAACTAGGAACACCATAAATATTTAAATGTTTAGCTAATTCTAAATTTGCATTCTTGTCTATTGTGTAAAATTCAAAAGTAACAAAATCTTCTATTAGCTTAGGTAGAAATCTTCTTGATATAAAACAATCTGGACACCACAAAGTATTCCAGTATACTATTACATTATCATTATTCTTAATAACATTATAGTACTCTTCCATATTCTTAATCTTCTTCATCTTCCTCAGCTACTCCACCTTCTAATAACTTATTAACTTCTTCTTCCACTATGTCTAGTTCTAGAGGATCATCAAATAATTTTTTAGAATATACTTTTGTAGTTTCTTCACCTACAATACCAATTATAACAACACAAACTTTTTTTGTCATTACATCCAAAGATGTATTGATTACAAGTTTTCTAAACCAGTAAACAGGGTTAACTACATTTAAAGCTGCGCCTGTATATTTTAATACTTTCGCAATCTTATATTTTTGAGCAACTTTAACAACTTTAGATTCTTCAATTTGCTTCTTCTTATCGAACATCTGCATAATCTTAGTAACTCTTAAATTCATTGTATTTTTTAATATGGGTTTATCTAAAATATCATTAATTCTATCTGTAATATAGTGGTTCAAATCTAGTAACTCATGAACACTTAGTTCCATCATTGGATATTTAGAATCAGGAAAGAAATAGGTTGCTATCTCCTCAATTAACTCATAGCTCATTTCAAAAGTTAATTTAGCAACACTTGATTTTCCTAATTTTTTATTTCTTTTAAATAACTTTCTTTTCTCTAAAATCATAAACTTTAAATCTTCTTCGTCTACATCTATTGTCGGTCTCTTAATATCATCGATATTTATATTCTTTCCTCTTACTAAAAAATAGATAAAAATCGCAGTAAAAGCAATAGCTCCAGTAGCCATTCCCAAGAAAAAATTAATGAACCCACCAAAAGAAATATCAAAAAACATGATATCAACTCCTAACTTACTAAATATTATAACATATTTATCATTTATATTGTGTAAATATTATGATTATGAGATAATTGTAAAAGGTGATAATATGAAAAAATACTTAATTGCTCTTGATTTAGATGGTACACTACTATATGATTGGCAAACATTAAAAGAAGAGACACAAAATTACTTGTTAGAACTATCTAAAGATGGTCATACATTAGTAATCGCAACAGGAAGACCCTTTAGAAGTTCTGAAAAATTCCATCAAATGCTTCAGTTAGATACACCAATTATAAATTATAATGGTGGACTCGTATCGTCTAAGAAAGATGACGATTTCGAATGCTTTAGTTTAACTGTAGAAAGAGAATATGTCCTTGATATATTTGAAAATACAAAACAATTTATTAAGAACGCTTTTGGTGAAATAGGTGATGATATATATTTGCTACATGATACAGAAGAAATCAGACCTTTAATTCATTTCTTTAATGGAGCTAAATTAACTGTAGGAGACTTTAAAGATACACTTCCCGGAAGTACTAACGGATTTATTATTATTGCCAACGAAGGACAAGGGCAATTTATTGAAGATTACGTAGAGAAAAACTTTAAAGGAAAAGTACTTCACCGAAACTGGGGTAATGAATATAGTTTTATCATTGAATTATTTACTCCCGAAACAAATAAAGGAAATGGTCTTAAATATGTATCTAAGTATTTAGGTTTTGAAAGAGATCAAATAATAGCTTTTGGTGATGGACATAACGATATTGAAATGTTGGAATATGCTGGTCTTGGAATTGCAATGTCTAATGCTCACCATAGTTTAAAAGAGGTTGCTGATTTAATTCTTGAAGATTCCAATAAGGAAAACGGAATTGAAAAATTTTTAACTAAATTTTTTGCTAAATAGCACTAACTAAAAAAGAGACAAATTTAAATTGTCTCTTTTTTTAATATCTAAATCTATTTCTGTTTTTACCTTTGCCTTTTTTCTGTTTAGTAGGTGTATTTCTCATCGCGCTCATAGCACTTGCTGAATTCATTTTTGATGGATCCATAGAACCCATTTTCTTCATCATTTGAGTTTGTTGTTCTAGAGATTGGATTAATCTATTAACATCACTTACACTACGTCCTGAACCACTTGCTACTCGTCTTCTACGAGAACTACTTCTCGAGATAAGTGCAGGGTTTTTTCTTTCTGCTTTAGTCATTGATTGAATCATTGCCTTAAGATAGATAGTTTGTTTTTCATCAACATTAGCACCCTTAAGTGCCTTACCCATCCCAGGGATTAATTTCATGATTCCACCGAGAGAACCCATTCTTTTTAACATTTTTATTTGCTTTAAAAAGTCATTATAGTTATATTTACCTGACATCATTTTTTCCATAAGACCCATCATGTCATCTTCATCAATATTCTCAGTTACTTTATCAACAAGTGATAAAACATCACCCATTCCTAATATACGAGATGCCATTCTATCAGGATGGAATACTTCTATTTGATCTAGTTTTTCTCCCACACCCATAAACTTAATTGGGATATTAGTTACTTGTCTTAAACTTAAAGCCGCTCCACCTCTAGTATCTCCATCAAGTTTTGTAAGAATTGCTCCTGTAACATTTAGTTGTTCATGAAAACTTGATGCAACATTAACTGCATCTTGTCCTGTCATAGCATCTAAATTTAATAGAACTTCTTCTGGTTTTAATATATCTTTAATATCTATTAATTCTTGCATCATTGATTCATCAATATGTAAACGTCCTGCCGTATCAGCAATAATTAAATTATTACCATTAGTAACAGCGAAATCTAATGCTTTTTTAATAATAGTTTGAGGCTTTTCAAAAATACCCATCTCAAAAACATCAATATTTAATTGTGCTCCAATTGTTTTTAATTGCTCAACTGCAGCAGGTCTATAAATATCAAGTGCTACTAATAATGGTTTTAAATTATTGTTCTTTCTTAAATAGTAAGCAAGTTTTCCAGCTGTTGTAGTTTTACCTGCTCCTTGCAACCCTACCATCATAATTTTAGTTATTCCAACCATATTCAATGTTAGAGGAGCAGCCTTTTCACCCATAATATTCTTAAGTTCATCATGAACAATCTTAACTACTTGTTGCCCTGGATTTAAACCTTTTAAGATTTTCTCACCCATTGCTTGTTCTTTTACTGTTTTTGTAAATGCTTTAACAACTTTGAAGTTAACGTCCGCTTCTAATAACGATAATCTAACTTCTCTCATCATTTCTTCAATGTCTTTTTCAGTTAGTCGCCCTTTACCTGTAACTCTTCTCAAAGACATTTGAAGGCGATCTGACAAATTATCAAAAGCCATAATATCACTCTACTTTCTCAAGTTCCTCAACTAAGTCCAAAATACTTTTTATATTTTTTTCTTCTTTAATTTTGTTTATAATTTTAGTTCTATTCTTACTCTTAATTCTTAATTCTAATTTTTGTTCATAATCATATAATTTCTGAACAGTTCTTTTTAATTGATCATGAACTGCATTTCTACTAACACTCTTATTCTCAGAAATTTCTGAGATTGAATAGTTATTGTAGTAATATGCTTCCATGTATTCTCTTTGTTTATCTGTTAATAAGTCTTGGTAGACATCGTATAACTCAATGATTTCGATTGATTTATCTAGCGCATTCATCTAAAAAATACCTGAGAACATCCCATAAATATATTCCTCAATATCAAAGTGCTCTAAATCATCAATTTTTTCACCAAGACCTACATATTTTATAGGTATATCTAGTTCATCTTTAATTGCCAAAACTATTCCACCTTTCGCAGTTCCATCTAATTTAGTTAAAACTACCCCACTAATATTCGTTACTTCATTAAATATTTTCGCTTGAGATAACCCATTTTGCCCAGTAGTTGCATCTACTACTAGTAATGTTTCGTGAGGTGCTCCAACGCATTCTCTAGCAATAACTTTATTAATTTTACCAAGTTCTCTCATTAAGTTTACTTTATTTTGCAATCTCCCAGCAGTATCACATAAGATAATATCAATATCATTATTTTCAGCATATTTTATTGCGTCAAACATTACACTTGAAGGATCACTTCCTTCTTCTTTTGAGAAGAAATCTGCTTTTACTCTTTTACTCCATATCTTTAGTTGTGAAATTGCCCCAGCTCTAAAAGTATCTCCTGCGACCATCAAAACTTTCTTTCCCTTAAGAATATACTCATTGGCAACTTTACCAATAGTAGTTGTTTTTCCTGCCCCGTTAACTCCAACAAATAAGATAATATTCAATCTATCATTCTTAATATCTAAATTAGATGAAACAATCTCATCCTTAACATACAGTTTGAACATTTCTTCAATAATTATCTCTTTTAAATCCTCAGGTGAGGACAATTCTTTCATTTCAACAGTATCTCTTAAATGATTAACAAACTTGATTACTGTATCAACACCAATATCAGCCATAATAAACAATTCTTCAAGTTCATCAAATAGAACATCAGTAATCTCAGTCGAAGATTCAAGCAAGATTTTCAAGTTATTGAAAACACCAGATCTGGTTTTACTCATACCTAGTTTGTATTTTTGTGCATTTATTCGTTTTTCTTTTGATTTAAATAGCTTATCAAAGAATCCCATAATACCACTTCTTTTCTGTTATTAAAATTACAAAATATTATAACATAATTATCTGTTTTCTACTATGAATATAAAAAAAATACCCTATAAAAGGGAAAATCCGCCTCTCGGCGGATTAAGGAAGGGGATGTGTGAATAATCGAAATTATTCACCATGCTATGTAAGGGATAAGTTGCGACATAGTCGCAACATAAATATAACATATTAGATTACAATATGTCAATAAAAATTACCTGTTTTTTATTAAAATGTGTGATAGTTGGACTATCACTTTTATCGCATATTAAAGGTGTGAACGATGTGTCAATAAAAATATTTTTGTCATAGTTGGGAAGAAAAAAAGACACATTATAAATGTGTCTTAAACAGTCTTTTTATATCCGCATTTTTTAGTTTCTTGACAAATAATTCCGCCTTTATTATCATCAATTAATAAACTTCCACACTCAGGACATAATTCGCCTGTAGGAAGCCCAAACAACATATTCTTACAAGATGGGAAATTATTACATGCGTAGAATTTTTTTCCTTTATTTTTTCCGTTTTTCGCAGTTCTTTCGACTATCTCACCTTTGCCACATTTAGGACATTTTACACCAGTAGAAACTACAACTGGTTTTTCGTATTCTTTTGCCTTAATATATTTACAGTTTGGATAGTCACTACACGCTTCAAAACTTCCATATTTTGATGTTCTAAAAACCATAGGTGAGCCACATTTAGGGCAATCTTCTCCTGTGAATTTTGGAGCTACTTTATCCATGTTCTTATTAGCTCTATCTACCATTGGAATAAATGATTTATAAAACTGAGAAATAATATCTGTTTGATTCTCTTTTCCAGTTGTTATTTCGTCTAATACTTTTTCCATTCTCGCTGTATAATCTACACTAATGATTTGCCCGAAAAATTCATCAAGTTTTTCAATAGTTAAAGAACCTTGCTCAGTTGGAATGAATTTTTTCTCTTTAATAGAAACATATTTTCTATTTTTAATAGTTGTGATTGTTTGAGAATAAGTAGATGGTCTTCCTATACCTAAATCTTCCATTTCCTTAATCAGTTTTGCTTCTGTAAATCTAGCTGGTGGTTTAGTAAAATGTTGTGATTTTTCAATACTTTCAGGTACTAATTTTGTTTTCTCTTCAAGTAAAGGTAATACTCCAAGATCAACTTTTTCATATTTCCCATATACTTTTAAATAACCATCAAACACTAAATCTTGAGCTGTTGCTTTGAATATTGCATCATTATTTGTAAGTTCTACTGTTTTAGTGCTAATCACAGCTGGCGTCATTAGCGATGCAATAGTTCTTTCATAGATAAGTGTATATAAATTAAATTCATCTTTAGCTAAATATTCTTTTACATTTTGTGGTGTTCTGAACACATTAGTTGGTCTAATTGCCTCATGTGCATCTTGAATATTCAGACCGTTCTTATTGTTCTTTTTAACTTTACCAGCATATTCTTTACCATAAGTTTCTTCAATATATTTAACCGTAGGTGAAACAAATACATTACTCAATCTAGTAGAGTCAGTACGCATATAAGTAATCAGTCCAACAGTTTCGTTTTCTAAATCAATACCTTCGTAAAGTTTTTGAGCAATAAGCATTGTTTTTTGAGAACTAAAATTTAATTTAATTGAAGCTTCTTGTTGTAATGAAGATGTAGTAAACGGAAACTTAGTATCTCTTTTTCTTTCTTTTACATCAATACTAGAAATAACAAATTCTTTATTTAAAGATTCCAATAACTCATCTGTTTGTTTCTCATTTAATAGTTTAATGATTTTATTATTATATTTCGCAAGTTCAGCAGTGAAACCAAAGAATTCAGCTTTTACTTTCCAAAATTCTTCTTCGATAAATGCTTGAATCTCTTTTTCTTTATCTACGATTAGTTTCAAAGTTGCACTTTGAACTCGTCCTGCAGATTTTGATTTAATTTTATTTTGAAGTAATTTAGATAGTTTAAATCCGATGATACGATCTAGTATTCTTCTAGTTTCTTGAGATGAAACTAATCCTAAATCTATTTCTCGAGGATTTTCGAATGCTTTAATAACTGCACTTTTAGTTATTTCATTAAAGATAACTCTTTTTGTTGGAATATCTCCAATTTCTAAAATCTCTTTTAAATGCCAACTTATTGCTTCTCCCTCTCTATCAGGGTCAGTAGCTAAATATAATTCTGTAGCATTCTTAAAAGCATTCTTTAATTCTTTAACAACCTGTTTCTTCTCTTTTATAGTCTCATACTTCGGAGCAAAATTATTTTCAATGTCTAATCCAAGTCCGCCTACACCACTTATTGCTAAGTCGCGAATGTGTCCTTTTGACGACAGTACAACATATTCTTCTCCAAGATATTGTTCGATAGTTTTTGATTTACTAGGTGATTCTACTATAACTAATTTCGTCTTCATGTACTCGCCTCCTCTTTTCTATATAATATATACACACTATTTTTTAGGTTGTCAAGTGTCCATATTCATTATATATATACATATATATAAATTATTTTTCTTTATTTTTTTATAATAAATGTCATTCTATCTTTTCCTTGTAGATCCTTTTTTTGAATAATTTCAACATCTTTTAGATGTTTTTTAATAATTTTTCTTAACTCTTTAGCTTTATTAAAAGCATGTTCAAAAGCTATAATATATCTTTCATTTAAAATACTTTCAGCATTTTTAATAATTTTTCTATAAAAATCAAGCCCATCAACTCCACCAAATAAAGCAAGACTTGGTTCATTGTCTATTACTAAGTCTTCTACAAATTCTTTATTAGGTATATAAGGAGGGTTTGATACTAAAATATCGAATTTCATTCCTTTAAGTGGTTCTAACATATCACCAAGTAAAAAATTAACATTACTTCCTAATTTTTTGTTGTTTTGTTTAGCTACTTTCAAAGCTTCTTTTGATATATCAGTTGCTGTAACATTCATATTACTGTCTTCAAGGTCTAGTGTTATAGCTAAACAACCTGAACCAGTCCCAATATCAACTACATCAATTTTCTCAGCTTCGAAAATATCTCCATAAATCAATAAAATATTACCAAGTAATTCCTCTGTTTCAAAACGAGGGATTAATACATCACTATTAACTTTGAAACTATATCCGTAAAAATCTTGATATCCAATAATATGTTGTACCGGAATATTTTTTGCGATATATCGATCAACACCGTATAAGAAATCTTGATATAATTTATCTGGCATTTCTTCATCCATTGATAAAAGCAAATCTGCACTATCCATTTTCGAGAAATGCATCAATAGTAATTTAACTCCTGAATCTTCTTTTTTATTATCTAAAGCGTATTGTTCATTAATTTTTAATATTTCTCTATATTTTGGCATAAAACCACCTCTTTATGACATTTAAAGAAGAGCTTAAGCTCTCCTTATAGTTATTATTCTCCAGCAAGTTTTCTTTTCATTTCTTCTGAAATTAAAGCTTCGATTATTGGATCTAATTTACCTTCCATTACTCTTTCAAGTTGTATCAAAGTAAATCCAATACGATGATCTGTAACTCGGCTTTGAGGATAATTATAAGTTCTGATTTTTTCACTTCTATCACCAGTTCCTAATTTGCTTCTTCTCTCTTCGCCTTCTTTATCTAATCTATCTTGAATTGTTTTATCATACAATCTTGCTTTTAAAATTCTAAGGGCTGTTGCTTTATTACTATGTTGACTTTTTCCATCTTGACAAGTAACTACAAGCCCAGTTGGAACATGAGTAACTCTAACAGCAGAATCTGTTGTGTTAACACTTTGTCCACCAGCTCCACTTGATCTATACGTGTCTATTCTAACATCAGACATATTCATTTCAACTTCAACATCAACAGCCTCAGGTATTACTAATACCGTAGCAGTAGATGTGTGAACTCTACCTTGAGACTCTGTTTGAGGAACTCTTTGAACACGATGAGCTCCTGATTCGTATTTCATAAACGAATATACATTATCTCCAGTAATTGTGAATTCAATTTGTGAGAATCCTCCTGCACCAGATTCTTCAGAATTTGATACATCTATTTTCCATTTCATATGTTCAGCATATTTATAGTACATTCGGTATAAGTCTCCAGCAAATATATTTGCTTCACTTCCTCCAGCTGCACCTCTAATTTCAACGATAACATTTTTATCATCATTTGGATCTTTAGGAATCAATAATACTTTTAATTTTTCTTCTATTATAGGAATCCTAGGTTCTATTTCATCTAATTCCATTTGAGCCATTTCAACAATTTCAGCATCATCTTCTTGTAACATTTCATTCAAATCACTTATTGTATTTTGAACTTTTTTTAACTCAGCGTAAAGCATAACAGCTTGTTCTAAAGATCTTTGTTCTTTAGATAAGTTTGTCATTCTTTTGATATTTGAAGTTATATCTGGTTGCATTAACTCATGATTAATATCATTATATCTTTTTGTCATTTGCTCTAATCTTTTTATCATATTATCACTCCGGACTATATTATATTACAACGCTACACAATTTTCAACTAAGAACAATTTTCATTTTGTTAACTCTTCTTAAATATATGAAGAACCAAACAAGAAGAACAGTTCCTTTTATAATACTTGAAAAAGAAACTACCCACCATATACCTGCGTATCCTAAAGATACACTAAATAGTATTGCGAATGGAATTCTTAATCCATTACCTATTATTCCAACTGATGAAGGTATTTTTGTTTTTCCTAATCCATTAAACGCTCCTGCAGTAGTTAATTCTATAATCATAAACAATTGAGAAATACTTAAAATTTCTAAATATGTTTTCCCAATTGATAAAGTACTAGGTGTTGTTATAAATATACTAAATAATTGTTCTGCGAAGACAAATAAAACTACATTGACAATTATACCGTAAGGTACTAACAATTTTAAAGCAGTAAAATATCCTTGTCTAATTCGATCATGTTTCCCGGCTCCAAAATTCTGCCCAACAAAACTAGCTAGAGCTACTTGGAATCCCGAAGCAATCATCCAAGCAAGTGCTTCTATTTGACTTCCTACTCTTTGAATAGCAAGTACTGCTTCTCCATATGAAACAATCATTATTCCAAGAACAATACTGATTGATGAGAACAACATACTTTGAATACCAATAGGTAATCCAATTCTTATTATTTGTTTTAATAAATCTAGTTCAAAGTATTTCTTAGGATTTATGTTGAATGGTCTGTACTTACTAATATAGAAAACAATATATATTAACAAGATAAAACCTTGAGCAATTACAGTAGCAATCGCTGCACCTTTAACAGCTAATCCAAGTCCTGGCATAATAACCCCGAAAACACTAATTTCTTCTAATATAAAAAATGGATCTAAAATAATATTAAGTATTAATCCTGATGCGGTTATTATTAGTGTATTTATTGTTTTACCAAGTCCATCATTTACTCCATTAAAGAAGTTAACCATAAACAGTGAAATACCAAACATCGTTACAACCTGTAAGTAATCTGTTGCATATAATGTAACATTAACACTTTCTAAATTGAACATACTTATATATAAATCTGCTCCAAAATATCCAAATAGTGAATAAACAGCAGCAAATATAAGCATTAATATTAATCCACTATTTCCATATCTAGTAACAAGGTCCATATCGTTTTTCCCAGCTGATTGGCTGACATTAACTGAAGTACCGATTTTAGCTAATAGAATCAATCCAAATCCAAACCATACATAATAGCCAGCTGTTCCAACAGCGGCTATTGCTTCATCTGGATTAAGTCCCATACTCCCAACTTTACCAACCCAAAACATATCTGTTAAATTATATGTCATTTGAATAATGCTAGTAAATAATGTAGGAACAGCAACAATTAATAATTTCTTTAAAATATTGCCTGTAGTTAAATCGATTTTTCTCTTCATATTAAGTCACCTTTTTTTTCAACAGGAGAATTATACCACTAACCTAATTAAAAACCTACTAATTTGAATAAAAAATGAAAACCTTGATTCCTCAAGGTTTTTAATCATCTAAATATATCATTTTAGCTAGAGGGAATGGGTCTAATGCTCTTTCAAATATTCCTTGTACATAAGATATTAAAACTCCGTAATTAACAATCGGTATTTCCTTTTGTACAACTTGATCAATTCGATGCATCATTTCAGTTTTATTAAGCATACATGCTCCACAATGGATAACGAGTTTAACTTCTTCCATTTCTTTTGGAAATGAATATCCTGAGCTGTATATAAACTCAAAGTCTTTCCCAGTATATTGTCTAAGCCATCTAGGTATTTTTACTGTTCCTATATCATCGCTTTGGCGATGATGTGTACATCCTTCACTTACAAGTATCTTGTCACCATTTTCTAATTTTTCAATTGCTTTTGCACCTTTGACAAGTTCTTCTAAATCACCTTTGTTTCTGGCAAACAATATGGAAAATGATGTCAACATAATATCCTTAGGAGTATCCGCGGATACCTTTAAAAACACTTGAGAATCAGTGATAACTAGTTTTGGTTTAGTCCCTAATTTGTCTAAGGTTTCTCTTAATTCAAACTCTTTAGTAACAACTGCTATTGCATCACTTTCTAATATGTCTCTTATTGTTTGTTGTTGTGGTAATATTAGTCTTCCTTTTGGAGCAGCTTTATCTATTGGTGTCACCAATACTACAATATCTCCAGGGTTTAATAAATCGCCAACTATCATAAATTTCTCTTCTTGTATTTTAAGAGTGATTCCTATTTTTTCTTTAAGTTCTTCTATTCCTTTTTTAGTTGCAGCAGATAACCTTAACACTTCATCTTTAAATATGTTTGAGAAATCTTTTTCTGTTTTAACAGTATCTATTTTATTCGCTATCAGTAAATAAGGTTTCTGTCTTTTTTTAAATTCCTTTATTAAGTCTTTCTCATATTTAAAATCATCTTGAATAGTATCAAAAATGATTAATCCGATATCTGTTTTGTTTATAACATCATATGTTCTATCTACTCTTAATTTCCCTAAATCTCCAACATCATCTATCCCAGCTGTATCAATTAAAACTACTGGACCTAAAGGTAGTATTTCCATTGATTTAAATACAGGGTCTGTTGTTGTCCCTGCTATTTCTGAAACTAAGGAAATGCTTTGATTAGTAAGAGCGTTTATAACGCTTGATTTCCCAACATTCCGTTTCCCAAATATTCCAATATGTGTTCTTGAAGCTCGGGGAGTTTGATTCATACTCATCTAATCTCTCCTTTCAATATACCAGGTCTAGTAATGTTTATTGGATCTAGTAGTTTGTTTATTTCTTCTTCAGTGAATAAATTTTTAGATAATAATACTTCTTTTACTGTTTGATTATTATCATTAGCAGTTTTGACTATTTCACTTGCTTTATCATACCCAATCAAAGAGATTAAAGGAGTAATTAATGAATGTGATTTATTCAGATTTTCAGTACATCTATTGACATTAACTTTAATGAATTTTACACAACTTTTATTAAATATATTAACTGTATTAGTTAACAGTTCAAGTGATTCAAGTAACGTTTCTCCAATAGCTGGGATAAATGCATTTAACTCTAGATGTCCACTTGATACTAAATTATTGATTAGCGAATCATTCGCAATGACTTTGTAAGCGTTTTGAATAACCATTTCTAAAATAACTGGGTTTGTTTTTCCAGGCATTATTGATGAACCTACTTGGTTATCTTTTAAGATTATTTCGCCTATTCCTCCGTTTGGTCCAGAAGCTAAAAAGCGTAAATCATTACTTATTTTTATCAGGGTAGAAGTTGCCACTTTTAACAATCCTGATACTTCATTAAAAGCATCCACATTTTGAGTATTATCAATTAAAGATTCCGCTCTTGAAAGTCCAATATTTGTAGAGTCTTGAAGTAAAGACGTCATCATAAATGTGTACTTAAGTGGTGCATTAATTCCGGTCCCAATTGCTGTACCACCAATATTTATTGTTCTTAATCTTTCTTCTACTTTATATATACGCCATCTATCTCTTGAGATAGTTTCAGCGTAAGCTCCAAACATCTGTCCAGCTAAGATGGGAACTGCGTCCATAAACTGTGTTCTTCCAAGTTTAATTACTTTCCCATATTCTGTTTCTTTTTCTTGTAAAACTTTTTGAAGATTAGCATATTCAATAGCTAATAATCTTATTTGTTTTATGGCTGCGACTTTTATGGCTGTAGGAAATGTATCATTTGTAGACTGGTGAAGATTGACATGATTAATTGGATGAATTATATCATATTCACCGAGACTTTTATTTAGTATTGTAAGAGCAACATTCGCTATCACTTCGTTTACATTCATATTAGTGCTAGTTCCTGCTCCGCCTTGATAACGGTTAACTACAAATGAACTATCAAATTCTCCTTTAAGAATCTTATTACAAGCTTTGATAATTGCATTAGCTTTTTCTTTTTCTAAATACCCTAACTTTTTGTTTATAATAGCAGCTTGTTTTTTAATATTAACAAGCTCATAAACAATTTTTTTATTTACTACAACATTACTCACATCAAAATTAGATAACGCTCTAAAAGTTGAAATACCATAGTAAACATTGTCTTGCAATTCTACTTTACCTAAATAATCCACTTCTACTCTCATCTAATTCCCTCCTCCTTTAGAAGAATAAGTCACGATCTCCATTTATTATTCTAAATATATTAGTTTTTAATAACTCTTTTACTTTTTGATTTTTAATTGTTTCTGCGTGGCTAAGAACAAATTTCAACCCTTTTTCTTTTAATTCTTCATCAGCATAATCCATCAGATACTCTGTTAAAGTCATTAATGCATTCGGCTCACAAATTGATCCTATTTCTCCAGATTTAGCTAATCTCATGAATCTATCTCCTGTACGACCCTTACGGTAACAAGCAGTACAATATGAAGGAATATACTCGTGTTCAATTAAGTCCTTAGTTATATCCAATACACTTCTTTCATCTGATAACTCAAATTGATGAGGTGCAATATCCTCTTCTTCATCTTCATCATGATACCCACCAACATCAGTTTTACTTCCAGCACTAACTTGAGAAATACCATGATCAATTAATTCTTGTCTTATCTCTTTTGTCTCTCTAGTTGATAGAATTATTCCAACATAAGGAACTGCTAATCTTAATATTGTAACAAGTCTTTTGAATTGTTCATCTGTTATTAGATGTGGAAAATCTTCTAGATTCATACCTTCAGCTTTTTTAAGTCGAGGTACACTAATCGTATGAAATCCTACTCCATATTTTTCTTCCAAATATTCGTTATGGATAATTAGTCCTAAAACTTCATTTTTATATTTATATAATCCAAATAATACACCAGCACCAACATCTTCTATCCCTGCTTCAAAAGCTCTATCAAAGGCGCTTAAGTGGTAATCATAATCACCCTTCAAACTCTTTGGGTGAACCTTTTTGAATGTAGGTCTATCGTATGTTTCTTGGAATAAAATATATGTTCCTATTCCTACTTCATGAAGCATTTTATATTCTTCTACAGATGTAGCTGCGATATTAACATTTATTCTTCTAATTGAGCTGTTATCATAAATCGTTTTTATTGATTCTAAAACATATTCAATTGGAGTTTCAATTGGAGCTTCTCCAACTTCTAAAGCTAATCTTTTATGTCCTAACTTCTCTAAATTAATTGCTTGATGTTTTATTTCTTCTTGTGTAAGTTTTAATCGTTTAAATTTGTTATCTCGTCTATACCCACAATATTCACAGTTATTAACACAAAAATTAGAGATATATAATGGAGCAAAGATAACAACTCTTTTTCCATATATTTCTTCTTTTAACTTTCCAGCTATATCATAAATTTCTTCAATTTGTTCTTTTTCATGTGCATTGAGTAAAACAGCTATATCGTGATGATTAAGTTTTTCTCTTTTTTTAGCTTTTTCCAAAATTGCTTTTATTTCTTCCATTGAGGGATTTTTCCCTGCTTGTAAGACGCGATGAATATACTCTTTATCAATCATTTTATTTTCTGGCATTATTAGTCACCCTTTCTAAGTCAATATGATCTCCGACACCTAAATCAATTACATGCCCTACTCCTACTATTCTTGCTTCAACGCAGTTTCTACATAATTCACTAGTATCTGTTGTACAGATTTTATTTTGATATATCTCGTATAATTCTCTATTTTCAGTAGGACTAATATTTGGCATCATTACATTAGCTCCTACTTTTAAAGCTTTTTCTCTACCTATTTTATGAAGACTACCTAAGGCAGTAGTTGCAGGTAATAAAACTTTTGGTAGTAATAGCCTAGTCATTGCTACCATTATAAGTGACTCAGTTAAAGTCCCGCTCATGTTACCTTTAAGTTCAGTATCTTCATGACATAAATATGGACCAATTCCTACCATATGAGGATTTAGTTCTTTTAAGAAGAATAAATCGTCAACTAAGTCTTTATTCGTTTGAGAAGGTGTTCCAACCATAAATCCAGCACCAACTTGATAACCTATTTCCTTAAGATTATGTAAGCATTCTCTTCTATTCTCAAAGCTCATATAACTTGGATGTAGATAATTGTATAGTTTCTTAGATGCAGTTTCATGTCTTAATAAATATCTATCAGCACCAGCATCTTTTAGTATTTGATAAGATTTTTTAGATCTTTCCCCTAGGGATAAAGTAATTCTAGTATCAGGCATTTCACTTTTAAGTCTATGGAGTAAAAGAGAGAGAACATCATCTGTATAATAAGAATCCTCTCCACCTTGAATTACAAATGTACGATAACCTAAACTATACCCTAGAGCACAATACTCAATAATTTCATCAACTGATAAACGGTATCTCTCAATTGATTCAACAGTGTTATTAATACCGCAATACTTACAACCCATTTTACAGTAATTAGATATTTCTATTAGAGCTCTTAAATAGACCCTATTTTGATAAAATTCATATTTTAAATCATAAGCTTTTTTATATAAATAGCGTGTTTCTTTTTCAGTTATATTATCTAATATAAATAAAAACTCATCTTTAGAAAGATGGTTATTAACTGAATATTTATCTATTAGTTTGTAAATATTTGTTGTAATTACTTCATCATTTTGAAAGTCATTTTTTAATTTGGGAAATATTGTGTTCACAGTATCACTCCTAGCCATTTATATTATATATAATATAAGAAAAAAACATTGTAACCTAAGTTACAATGTTTCGTTTTTTTTACTTTTATTTGCTTGATCAATCTAAATCATCAATTGGTGAATCGTATTCTGTTTCTATATTCCCAAAATAACTGCATTGTTTATTGAATGATAATCTAAATCCATCAGGTTTAGTTGCACCTTGACGGTTTTTAGAAATGATAATATCAACTTGATCTGGTCGCTTAGTTTCTTTTGGATTATAGTACTCATCACGATATAAGAATAAGATAATATCTGCATCTTGTTCAATTGATCCAGAATCACGTAAATCGGCCATTACTGGTATTTTATCATCTCTTCTTTCTACTCCACGAGATAACTGTGATAATGCTATAACAGGTATTTTAAGTTCTCTAGCAATTTCTTTTAATACTCTCGAAATCTCTGATACTTCTTGTACTCTGTTTACTGTTGGGTTTGATCCACTTAATAATTGCAAGTAATCAATTATTACTAAATCAAGTTTTTTCTCTTGAACTAATTTACGACATTTTTGTCTTACTTCAGTAATCTTAACAGTACCAGCATCATCAAACATAATATTTAGTTTTGATAAGCTTTCTTGTGCTAAGTTTAATTGTTGCCATTCTGTATTAGATAGTGTTCCTGTACGTATTTTTACACCATGAATTCTTGATTCAGAGCTTAACATTCTACTTACTAACTGATCACTACCCATTTCTAATGAGAAGAAAGCAACATAAGGTTTTGATGCCATCTTAGCTACGTTTGTCGCTATATTTAGAGCAAATGCTGATTTTCCCATTGAAGGACGAGCAGCAATAATCGTTAATTCTGAAGGTTGAAGTCCTAGTGTATAACGATTAAGTTCATCGAATCCAGTATCTAATCCTGTGATTCTTCCAAAATTCTCTTTTGTATTTTCTGTTTTAGTGATTACTTCCTCAGCAACTTCACTGATTGTTACAAAATCAGTTGTTCTTCTTTCTTTTGCGATATCGAAAATTAGTTTTTCTGATTGATCTACAAAATCAATTGCGTCATCAGCTATAAATCCATCTTCAATAATTTTACGACATGCATCTTGAATTCTTCTAGTCACAGATTTGTCTTTCACTATATTTATATAGTTATGCAAGTTAACAATTGAAGGTACTGCATTGATTAATCCTAAAATATAATCAATTCCTCCTGCATCTTTTAGTAAGTCTTTGGTATCAAGAATATTAGTTAAGGTCGTATAATCTATTTCCACTCCACTTTGAAATAATTCTACCATAGCAGAGAAAATAACTTTGTGGCGATATTGATGAAAATCATCACGGACTAATTTATCTACTAAAGTCTTTATTGTACCTTGATCTACAAAGACGCTTCCTAATACTGCTTGTTCAGCCTCATTATTATGAGGAACAATTTTTTCCATAGTCTCCCCCTATTCTTCTACTACTAATACTTCGATTATAGCCGTTACATCTTTATGAAGTTTAACTTCAACATTGTAATTCCCAAGAGCTGAAATATTATCTTTTAATTGAATTTTACGTTTATCAATTTCTAGATTATTTTGTTTTTTGAATTCACCAGCTATTTGTTTGGAGTTTATCTTTCCGAACAATTTACCGTTCTCACCAATTTTCACAAATACTTTAACAGGTAAAGCTTCAATCTTTTCTTTAAGAGTTTTCATTTCTTCTAAAAGAATTCTTTCTTTTTCTTCTTTTTTAGCTCTTTCTATTTCGATAGAATGCATATTTTCTGTAGTTGCTTCAATGGCGTTCTTGCTTGATAATAAATAGTTACCATATCCATTAGCTACATCAATAACTTCTCCTTTTTTTCCTCTTCCTTTTACATCTTTAATTAATATTACTTTCATTGGTTTTTCCTCCTGAATAGCTTCGTTTATAAATTCGATTAATTCTTTTTTTACTTTTTCAATTTCTTTTGTTTCGATTTGAGCACCAGCATTATTTAGATGCCCTCCACCATTAAATTTTTCCATTAATATTTGGACATTAAATCCTTCTAAACTTCTCGCACTAATTCCAACCATTCCTTCTTCAAAATATCCGATAGCAAATGAAGCCACCGTATCATCTATTTCTAGTAACATATCCGCAACTTTTGCGAGTAAATTTCTAGATGTTGGAATATCATTAGGTACTATTACAATCGAGAATTTACTATGTATTACTTCAGCGATTGATAGTAACTGTGATTTTAATTGAATTTCCTCTAGACCCTCTCTAAGTATTATTTTTATTTTGAAAGTGTCTGCCCCAAATTTTCTTAAAATAGCAGCTGCTTCAAATGTTCTTGAACCAGTTCTATAAA